>CAIZGG010000269.1 GCA_903932425.1 uncultured beta proteobacterium
CCGGTGCCCGGTATCAACCCAGACGCGTTGGCAGACCTCTTTCGCCAGAATCAAGGCGGAATTCTCGGTTTGTTTAATATGTTTTCGGGTGGTGCGTTGTCGCGCTTTTCTATTTTTGCGCTGGGGATCATGCCCTACATCTCTGCATCGATCATTATGCAGTTGATGTCAGTGGTTGTTCCAAGTTTAGAAGCGATTAAGAAAGACGGTGAAGCTGGTCGTCGCAAGATTACTCAGTACACACGCTACGGCACGGTTGGGCTTGCGTTAGTTCAGGCTGTCGGTATTTCAGTTGCGCTTGAATCGCAGCCAGGCTTAGTGATTGATCCGGGTATGCTCTTTCGCGTGACAACGGTTGTGACCCTAGTGACCGGTACGATGTTTGTGATGTGGCTTGGTGAGCAGATCACTGAACGCGGGTTGGGCAACGGCATCTCTATCTTGATTTTCGCCGGTATCGTGGCTGGTTTACCACGTGCCTTGGCTGGGTTGCTTGATCTGGTGCGTACCAACGCGATGTCAGCGCTGTCTGCCTTGTTTATTGTGGCGCTCGTCGTTTTAGTGACAGGTTTTGTGGTCTTGGTTGAGCGAGGTCAGCGCAAGATTACGGTGAATTATGCCAAGCGCCAGGTCGGTAATAAGGTCTACGGTGGGCAAACATCGCATCTGCCTTTGAAGCTGAATATGGCAGGCGTGATCCCCCCAATTTTTGCATCATCGATCATTTTGTTCCCAGCCACGATTACGAGCTGGTTCTCAAACACAGAAGGTATGCGTTGGTTGGGTGATTTGGCTGCTGCATTGGCCCCCCGTCAGCCGCTCTACATTACCCTTTATGCAACAGCGATTATTTTCTTCTGTTTCTTTTATACGGCGCTTGTATTTAATAGCCGCGAGACAGCAGATAACTTAAAGAAAAGTGGCGCGTTTGTACCTGGCATTCGGCCTGGTGAGCAAACAGCACGCTTTATTGACAAGATTTTGATGCGCTTGACCTTAGCCGGCGCACTGTACATCACGATTGTGTGCTTGCTGCCAGAGTTCTTAGTCATGCGTTGGAATGTGCCGTTTTACTTTGGTGGCACCTCTTTGCTGATTATTGTTGTAGTAACAATGGATTTCATGGCACAGGTGCAAGCCTACATGATGTCACACCAGTACGATTCACTGCTCAAGAAGTCTAACTTCAAGGGCGCGAATCTACCAATGAGATAAGCGAGAGTAATGTCAAAGGACGACGTCATTCAAATGCAAGGTGAGATTCTTGAGAATCTTCCCAATGCAACGTTTCGTGTCAAGTTAGAAAATGGTCATGTAGTGTTGGGCCATATTTCCGGCAAGATGCGAATGCACTACATCCGGATTTTGCCGGGCGATAAAGTCACAGTGGAACTCACGCCCTATGACTTGACGCGCGCTAGAATCGTTTTCCGCTCTAAATAAGCGGCTGGGTTACGTAAATTAACAGGAAGCAACCATGAAAGTAATGGCATCGGTTAAGCGGATCTGCCGCAACTGCAAAATTATTAAACGTCACGGCGTAGTGCGGGTAATCTGCATTGAGCCGCGTCACAAGCAGCGTCAAGGTTAATACATCAAGGAACAGTCATGGCTCGTATTGCTGGCATCAACATTCCGCCGCATCAGCACGCAGAAATTGGTTTGACCGCCATTTTTGGCATCGGTCGCACGCGTGCTCGCAAAATTTGCGAAGCGGCTGGCGTCCCCTTGTCGAAAAAGGTCAAGGATCTCAACGATGCAGAACTCGAACGCATTCGTGAACACGTAGGTGTGTTCTCGGTTGAGGGCGATCTGCGTCGCGAAGTGCAGCTCTCGATCAAGCGATTGATCGATCTGGGTACTTACCGTGGCATGCGCCACAAGCGCGGCTTGCCCGTGCGCGGTCAACGCACTCGCACCAACGCTCGCACCCGCAAGGGCCCGCGTCGCGCTGCTGCAAGTTTGAAGAAATAATAAGGATTAGAAGATGGCTAAAGCTTCTGCCGGCGGCGCAACTCGCGTTCGCAAAAAGGTTAAAAAGAATGTGTCGGACGGCATTGCGCACGTTCATGCATCCTTCAATAACACTATCATCACTATCACCGATCGTCAGGGCAATGCCTTGTCGTGGGCGACCTCAGGTGGTGCTGGCTTTAAGGGCTCACGTAAGTCGACGCCGTTCGCAGCGCAGGTTGCTGCAGAAACGGCCGGCAAAGTGGCCATTGAATACGGCATCAAGACGCTCGAAGTTCGTATCAAGGGCCCAGGCCCCGGTCGCGAATCTTCAGTGCGTGCGTTGAATGCGTTGGGCATCAAGATTTCGAGCATTGCCGATATCACGCCCGTACCGCACAACGGCTGCCGTCCACCCAAGCGTCGTCGCATCTAAGGGGAAGCCACATGGCCCGTTACACTGGTCCTAAATGCAAACTCTCGCGTCGCGAGGGTATTGATCTGTTTTTAAAGAGTGCTCGCCGCTCGCTCGAGTCAAAGTGCAAACTAGACTCGAAGCCTGGCCAGCATGGTCGTACCTCGGGCGCCCGTACGTCTGATTACGGTTTGCAGCTGCGCGAAAAGCAAAAGCTCAAGCGTATGTATGGCGTGCTTGAAAAACAATTTCGCAAATACTTTGCAGAAGCTGAGCGTCGCAAGGGCAACACCGGCGAGCAATTGATCCAATTGCTCGAGTCGCGCCTTGATAACGTTGTATATCGCATGGGCTTTGGCTCAACGCGTGCTGAAGCCCGTCAATTGGTTGCACATCGTGCCATTCAGTTAAACGGCCACACAGCAGATATTCCTTCAATGATCATTAAAGCTGGCGACATCGTTGGAATTCGCGAAAAAGCGAAAGGTCAGGCACGTATTGCTGAGTCACTGGTGCTTGCCACAGGTAACGGCATTCCTCAGTGGGTCGAAGTTGACACAGTCAAGTTAGTGGGCACCTTCAAACAGGCTCCTGACCGCGCTGACGTCGCACGCGATATCAATGAATCGATGGTTGTCGAGTTGTACTCACGCTAATCATTGACCGGGCTTGCGCTTGATTGCCGCAAGCCCTTCTAGCACTCTCTATCCATCAGCCTTATCGGTGTAATGAGCCGAGGGTATTGAAAAGGAATCGAAGATATGTCACAAAGTTTTCTCAAGCCCCGTTCGATTGAAGTCGAACCAGTTGGCACACACCATGCAAAAATCATCATGGAGCCCTTTGAGCGTGGCTATGGTCACACCTTAGGTAATGCTCTGCGCCGTATTTTGTTGTCTTCGATGACTGGCTATGCGCCAACCGAAGTTCAAATCACAGGTGTTGTGCACGAATACTCGACGATCCCCGGTGTGCGTGAAGACGTCGTTGATATCCTTTTGAACCTGAAAGGCGTTGTGTTCAAGTTACACAGCCGTGACGAGTTGACCTTGGTCCTGCGCAAGCAAGGCGCGGGTCCAGTGTTGGCGTCTGATATTGAATTGCCCCACGATGTTGAAATCGTGAACCCAAATCACGTGATTGCAACGCTCACCGAAAACGGTAAGCTCGAAATGCATGTCAAGGTTGAAAAGGGCCGTGGTTATGTTCCAGGTAACGTCCGTGCGCTGATCGATGATCGTGCTCACACGATTGGTCGTATCGTTTTGGATGCGTCATTCAGCCCAGTGCGTCGCGTTAGTTACTCTGTTGAAAACGCTCGTGTTGAACAGCGTACCGATCTTGATAAGCTTGTGCTCGACGTTGAAACAAACGGCGTGATCAGTCCCGAAGAGGCCGTGCGTCAATCGGCACGCATCTTGATGGATCAGATTTCGGTCTTTGCAGCCCTTGAAGGCGCTGGCGATTCGTACGAAGCGCCTAACCGCGGTGCACCACAGATTGATCCAGTATTGTTGCGTCCAGTCGATGACCTCGAGTTGACGGTGCGTTCAGCTAACTGCCTCAAAGCAGAAAACATTTATTACATCGGTGACTTGATTCAACGCTCAGAAAATGAATTGTTGAAGACACCTAATTTGGGTCGTAAGTCATTGAACGAAATCAAAGAAGTGTTGGCTGCGCGCGGCCTAACACTTGGCATGAAATTAGATAACTGGCCACCAATGGGCCTCGAGCGTCCTTAATTGGTCGCGGGTGACGGCTTGATTGCCGTCACCGTTTCTTGTCGGTAATTTGAGTTTTTTGTAGGAAATTGTTTTGTTGACCTGTCTGTAAATTCAGTCAACAAGCAATCAGCCCCACCATTTTATAACCGGCCCGCAATCACGGTTGTTTGATTTAAACAAGCATGGTTGATAGAAGAGCTGAAACCTTCCGAGTGGAAACACTCTTAATAGATTCAATAAGGATATAACCATGCGCCACGGCCACGGTCTACGTAAACTGAACCGCACCAGCAGCCATCGTCTTGCGATGTTTCGCAACATGGCAGTTGCCTTGCTCACTCACGAAGCTATCAAAACAACTTTGCCAAAGGCAAAAGAGTTGCGTCGTATCGTTGAGCCTTTAATCAATCTTGGCAAAAGCCCAACGCTCGCAAATAAGCGTCTTGCGTTTGCACGTCTGCGCGATCGCGAAATCGTTTTAAAACTGTTTGCTGAAATCGGTCCACGCTACGCCGCACGTAATGGCGGTTACACCCGTGTTTTGAAAATGGGTTTCCGTCAAGGTGACAATGCACCGATGGCCTTCATGGAACTGGTTGATCGGCCAATGGTTGCCGACGAAGTAGTTGAAGACTCAGCCGAATAAGTGCTGGTGTCAATCAAATAAAAAAGCCTCTGAAAAGAGGCTTTTTTGTCTCTTGAGTCTGTATCAAGCCGTGGCAAGCTGCCGCCTAACTTAGCAGAAACCGAGTTCTCGAATGCAATCGACCGACGTCATACTAGTCTTGACCCACGCCCCCGACCTTGAGTGCGCAAAGACTATTGCAAAGTGCCTACTGGCAGAGCGGCTTGCCGCCTGTATTAATATCGGGGCAGCCGTGTTGTCGATTTACGAGTGGGAGTCAGCCGTGCACGAAACCGAAGAAGTTCCTTTGATGATTAAGACCACTGTTGCACAACAAGAGCGTCTGGTCGATCGGTTGGTGGCCTTGCATCCCTATGACCTTCCTGAAGTGCTTACCGTCTCTGCCGCAGGCGGCTACACCCCCTACCTGGAATGGGTTCGACACAATACACAGGCGGGGCTAGCGTGAACTCGCTATTGGTCTGGGTCGGTCAACGTCGTGCGGTAATCGCCATCGTGGCGACCGCGCTTGTGGCCATCGCTGCGATATTCTGCCAGACCACACACGCTGCAGATGATGGTTTCTTGGATCCAGAAAAAGCGTTTGTCTTACGTGCGGAAGTAGTGGGTGCCGAAAAGAGCACGCTTAAGCTTGAGTTCAAGATTGCGCCTGGCTATTACATGTATCGAGAGCGGTTTGAGTTTGTCGCAGAGACACCAACGCTTAAGCTAGGCGAGCCAGTATTCCCAAAAGGGCAAATCAAGCACGATCCAACTTTTAACAAAGAGATGGAGCTGTATTTCAAAGATATCGAAATTCTGATACCGCTCGCAGCCGCCCCAGAGGGCTCAGCCCAAGCAGCAGATCAGCCGCTTAAAATTAAAATGGTCGGCCAAGGTTGCGCGAGCGCAGGGTTGTGCTACCCCCCCATGGATTTTTTTGTGAGCTTGGGCAAATCGCCTAGTTTGCAAGGTTACACGCTGATTGCCTCAGCCCCTCAGAGTTTGCTTGGGCGTCTGTTTGAAGGCCAATGGCGTGAGTTGCTCTTTGCTGACAATGATTTGACCTTGGCCGAGCTTTTGACGTCGACCGCCTTGTTTGAAATTGTGTTGTTGTTTTTTGTCTTAGGTTTGTTACTGGCGCTGACGCCTTGCGTGTTGCCAATGGTGCCGATCTTGTCTGTATTGCTAGTGGGCGAGCAGCATCACGTCTCTAGGGCCCGAGGAACACTGTTAGCCCTTTCGTACGTGAGCGGTATGTCGGTCGTTTATACGGCGCTGGGTGTGGCGGCAGGGTTAAGCGGTGCGGGGCTGGCGGCTTGGCTGCAGACGCCCTGGGTGCTGGCATTGTTTGCCTTGCTACTCGCAACCTTGGCGCTGTCGATGTTTGACGTGTTTACGTTTCAAATGCCCTCTAGCATCCAAACTAAGCTAACCGTTAAAAACAATTCTATTTTGGGCGGGCGTGTTGGTGCTGCTGCCTTAATGGGCGCCTTGTCAGCCTTAATCGTAGGGCCCTGTGTCGCAGCGCCGCTAGCAGGCGCCTTGCTCTACATCTCGCAAACAGGCGACGTTTTGTTAGGCGGCCTGGCGTTGTTTGCGATGGCATGGGGAATGGGTGTTCCTCTGCTGTTAATGGGTGCCTCTGCTGGAAAACTGATGCCACGCACGGGCACCTGGATGGAAGGTGTCAAACAGTTTTTTGGCGTCTTTTTGTTGGCCACGGCGTGGTGGATGGTGTCACCGATGTTGCCGACGTGGGTACAGATTCTTGGTTGGGCAATTTTGGCATTATTTTCGGCAGTGCTGCTACGCACCTTTGACTCGCTTGAACCCGAGGCGGGATTCGGCGCTTTCCTACGTAAAACACTTGGGCTGTTGTTGACCCTTGTATGTTTAATTTGGTTAGTCGGCATCGCCAGCGGTGGCCGTTCGTTGCTGCAACCCTTGTCCCATCTTGCGCGCAATAGTGCTGTATTGAGCCCCCCAGGTGGTTTGACGCCTGAAAAAAATGTGGGCACTCTAAGCAACACTGCCCCCTCCCTGTCATCAAAAAATATTTTGCTCGGGGCAGCAAATGATCAGTCATCCGGCACTGAGCCGCGTGTTCAGTCTGCCTTGTCATCGAATGAGGCACACACACGCTTTAAACGTGTGCGCTCGGTGGCACAGCTCGAAGCCGAACTTGCCCAGTCAACCCGGCCGGTGATGCTGGATTTTTATGCGGATTGGTGCGTTTCTTGTAAAGAAATGGAGTCGTTTACTTTTACGAAGCCCAATGTTGCGCAACGGATGGACGGCTTGCTGCTATTACAGGCCGATGTGACGGCCAACAACCCAGAGGATCGTGCCTTACTCAAGCGCTACAAATTATTTGGTCCGCCAGGAATTATCTTTTTTGAACCAGGCGGGCGTGAACGAAAAGACGTACGGGTTGTGGGCTTTCAGGACGGTGAGCGTTTTGCTGCAAACCTCGATCGTGTTTTTTCGGCGAAATAAGTAGACAGATGCGGCCACTCGGTGAGTAAATAACAACTTACGCGCTTCACAGACATTACGCTTCATGACAACCCCGCTTCGGTCGAGCTCTTCTACCTCAACGACGCCAGTCATCGTATTACTCGCACTTGCTGCGTTTGCCAGTTCAAGCGCCTTTCGAATTTGCGACCCCTTACTACCCGTGTTGGCACTCGAGTTTAATGTGCGTACCGCGCAAGCTTCGAGCGCCGTCACATACTTTTCGATGGCCTATGGGGTCATGCAGTTTTTTTATGGTCCGGTGGGGGATCGTTACGGCAAGTTCCGCGTCTTGTCACTTGCAACTTTTGGCTGTGCGGTTGGTAGCTTATTAGTCGCTTGCGCGCCAACGCTCGGCGTTTTAGAACTTGCGCGTTTTATATCTGGAGCAACCGCAGCAGGCATCATCCCACTTTCGATGGCGTGGATTGGCGATCACGTGCCTTACGAGCGTAGACAAGCCACGCTGGCTAGATATCTGTTGGGTTCGATATCGGGCATCGCGATTGGGCAACTGCTGGGCGGTGTGTTTGCCGATACGCTGGGATGGCGTTGGGCGTTTGTCTTTTTAGCCGTTGTTTATCTTGTGGTGGGTTCGCTTTTAATTTCACGTCGTCTGACTGTACGTGAGCTGCCAGTTGCGCGCGCAGCAGGGGCTAGTTTTTTAAGCCCCGCGCGAGTGGTGCTCGCAGCACCTTGGGCGCGCATCGTGCTGACCGTGGTGTGCTTAGAAGGGGCTTTTGTTTTTGGCTCCCTCGCTTTTGTGCCAGCTTATCTGCATGGGTATCATGGCATCCCTGTCGCGTGGGCTGGCGCAGTCAGTGGCCTCTTTGCAGCAGGTGCCTTGGTTTATGCACTGTACGCAAATTACTTTGTACGTAGGTTTGGTGAGCCCCGCCTTGCGCTAGCGGGTGGCTGCACGATGGCTTTTGCTTTCGCTGTGTATTGGCTCTCTTCGGTTTGGTATTGGGGCGTATTGGCTGCAATGTTGTCGGGCTTGGGCTATTACTTGTTGCACGCCGTGCTGCAAACCCACGCCACCCAGATGGCTCCGTCTACGCGTGGCACGGCTGTCGCCATGTTCGCGTCATTTTTATTTCTTGGACAATCGGTCGGAGTCATACTGGCGTCGGTCGTTGTTGACCATTTTGGCCTGGGCGCCGTTTTTCCGATCGCAGTGGTTGGCTTGCCACTGTTGGCGCTTTACTTTTGCTGGCGCTTAAAAACACGTCAAACGACTTAGTGCAGCCAGTCTCTAAGTCGCCGCAGCGACGACTTAGACACAGACTCAAATCAGAAGGGTATTACTTTTGATTCAGCAGTTTGGCTGCTGCCAGTGCAAAGTAGGTCAAAATACCGTCGGCACCTGCACGTTTAAAACCCAAAAGAGCTTCCATCATGACTTTGTCGTGATCAAGCCAGCCATTGGCTGCAGCAGCCTTAAGCATCGCGTATTCACCACTCACCTGATACGCGAACGTTGGAACGTGAAACGCGTCTTTGACCCGACGTAGCACGTCAAGGTAGGGCATCCCAGGCTTGACCATCACCATATCTGCGCCTTCACGCAGATCGGCAGCGACTTCGCGCAGCGCCTCGTCAATGTTGCCCGGATCCATCTGATAGGTTAGCTTATTAGACTTACCTAGATTATTTGCCGAACCGACAGCATCGCGGAAGGGGCCGTAAAAAGCACTGGCGAATTTGGCCGAATACGCCATGATCCGCGTATGGATATAGCCGTTGGCTTCAAGTGCTTCGCGGATCGACGCAATGCGACCGTCCATCATGTCGCTTGGGGCAACGATATCAACACCGGCTTGTGCTTGAATTAAGGCTTGCTGTGTCAAGATTTGAACCGTGATGTCGTTCATGACATAACCGTCTGCATCAATGACACCGTCTTGCCCATGGCTAGTGTATGGGTCAAGCGCAACGTCGGTCAAAATCCCTAGCTCAGGAAAGCGCTTTTTCAGGGCAGACACAACCCGCGGGATTAAACCATCGATGTTGATGGCTTCGCCGCCCTCTGGGGTTTTGAGCGCTGGGTCGATCACGGGGAATAGAGCCATGACCGGCACACCGAGCTTGACGCACTCTTCGGCTACGGGGAGCAAGGTATCGAGCGAATACCGAACAACGCCGGGCATCGAGTCAATCGCTTGCTTAACTTTCTTACCTTCCGTGACAAACACAGGATAAATAAGATCGTTTACTGAGAGTGAGTGCTCGCGAACTAATCTACGTGAAAAGTCGTCACGACGTAAACGACGAGGGCGATTATTCGGATAGTCGGCAAGAATGAGGTGTGGGGTTGTCATGGTACGACCTGTGGTGAGATCCAGTTTTCAATTTGCAAGGTGGCCTCTTCGAGGCCGATTCGCGCTGTGGCAGAAAAGGGGACGGCATTTAAGGCCCCGATATCCGCCAACTCCTTTTTTACTGCAAAGACAGCTTTAATACGTTGACCATACGGAAACTTGTCGGCCTTGGTCAGCAGCGCCAAGACCGGACGCCTGGTCGGTGCAATCCAGTTGGCCAAGCGACGATCTAGTTCAGTGACGCCCCGACGAATGTCAATCAGTAAAACGATACCGGCTAACGATTCGCGGCTTTGCAAATAGCCCCCCAAAATATCAGCCCACTCTTCGCGGGCCCGATGGGCGACAGCCGCATAACCGTAGCCAGGCAGGTCGACCAGATAGCCCAGACGCTCTTCAGGGTCGAGCGGGTCAGGCAGCCCAAACATGTTGATCAGCCGCGTGCGGCCTGGCGTTTTACTTGAAAACGCCAAGCGCTTTTGATTGGTCAGCACATTAATCGCAGTCGATTTGCCAGAATTTGAGCGCCCTACAAAACAAACTTCGGGCGCGCCGGGCTCGGGCAATTGATCGAGTCGAGCAGCCGAAGTAAAAAACGAAGCATGTTGCAATAGAGACACTGTAGGGCCTAGAAGAATCAGTTCAGACGCTATTGTATAATCGTGCGTCTAAAACAGTGGTTTTTTGTGGATTAGGTCTTTTTGTGCCCCACTCGGCGTCGAGGTCTTCAATGAAGTATTTGTTGTCAAAGGTAGTACTAGCGAGCTGTTTGTTGCTCGGCGTTTCTGCCATGTCCCCAAGTATTGCGGCCGATGCCGCCACAGGTCCAGCTAAGCCGGACGCTGCAAAGGGCGCTACGCTCTATGATCAAGGCGATGCTGCACGCGGTGTGGTTGCCTGCGCTTCGTGCCATGGCGCTGCGGGTAACAGCACAATCCCAGCTAATCCCAACTTGGCTGCCCAGTCACACGAGTACATCTACAAGCAGCTGACCGAGTTTCGTCCTAAAGCGGGCGCCAAAGAACCTTTGCGCAAAGGTCCCGATGGCGCACCTTCTGTGATGACCGCCATGGCCAGCGCGCTGACAGAGGTCGATATGCGTAACCTCGCGGCTTACCTCACCCAGCAAAAATTAACCGAGCCTGCCACAGCAACGAATCCAAAGTTACTCGAGCGTGGTCAGCATATCTGGCGCGCTGGGATTCCTGATCGCAACGTGCCAGCGTGCGCGGGTTGCCATTCGCCTAACGGCGCGGGTATTCCGGGTCAATACCCACGTTTGGGCGGTCAGTACCCCAGTTACATTGAAGAGCAGCTCAAGCTGTTCCGTGCCGGTCACCGTGCAAATGGCCCGATGATGAACCAAATCGCTGACCGTATGTCTGATTCAGATATTAAGGCGGTCTCTGACTACGCAGCAGGTTTGCGCTAGTTACCTGCGTCACCTGCGTTATCAGGACTTAAGCTAGGGGGGGTCGAAAGACGCCCCTTTTTTTTAGATAAAACCGTGACAACATCCAGCACGCCGACCAAGTCAATTGCAAACGATGTCTCGCCAAGCGCGGGGTCGGGCGGCCCGCGTTCGGGCTCAGCCGTGGTGAACACGCTTGAACTGTTGAGTTCGATGCGTTTTTCAATTAGCTTGCTCGTGTTCATTTGTATGGCAAGCCTGATCGGTACGGTGGTGGCACAGGGGCGCGCGGCTAACGCCTACATTGATCAGTTCGGCCCCTTCTGGTTTGAGGTGCTAGATAAGTTTTCTATCTGGCATATCTACAACAGTTGGTGGTTTCTGGTCACGATGGCTTTCTTGGTGCTTTCGACCAGCTTATGCCTGATCCGTAACGCACCCAAGATGCTTAAGGATGCACGTTCATTTCGCGAGCATATACGTGCGTCAAGCTTGCGTTCGTTTCATCACAAAATTGAAGTCGATACCTCTCGCGACCCCGCCAAGGCAGCCGCCTCAGTGCAAGCGTGGCTCAAGCAACAAGGCTATGCCGTGCGTCAGCGTGCTGATGGTGATTCATTGCTCTTGGCAGCTAAACGAGGCAGTGGCAATCGGTTCGGTTATATCTTTGCTCACGCAGCAATCGTAATCATTTGTGTGGGCGGCTTGCTCGACAGCGAACTTCCGATACGCCTGCAAGTTTGGTTGTTTGGCAAGACGCCAATTGTTGAAAATATGATGATCGCTGATGTGCCCGAACGCGGGCGCTTGTCAGTCGATAACCCTAGCTTTCGTGCCAATGTGCTGGTGCCAGAAGGTGGTAAGCGTAGCTCGGCGATCATTACGGTTGATGATGGCGCGCTCGTGCAGCCTTTACCTTTTACTCTTGCTTTAAAGAAGTTTGTTGTTGATTACTACTCGACCGGAATGCCCAGCCGTTTCATGAGCCAGGTTGAAGTCACCGACCCTGAGACAGGCAAAACGTTTGACGCCAATATCGAAGTTAACGAGCCGTTGCATTACAAAGGCGTCACGGTCTATCAATCAAGTTTTGATGACGGTGGCAGCGAAGTCGAATTGCTCGGTTATCCACTTTCTGGTTCAGGTACCGACACGTTTTCATTGAAAGCGCTTGTTGGACAGACCAGCGATATCTCTCTTGGTGGCTCAGGCCAAACGCTCAAAGCAGAGATCACCAAGCTGCGCACAATCAACGTTGAAGACCTTACCGCCGGCGACCCGACAACGCCTAAAGAGTTTGGTGAACACGTTGCCTCAGTGACCGGGAGCGCCGCAGGCAAGAAAAATAAAAACCTCCACAATATCGGGCCAAGTGTCGAGTATCGCTTGATTGATGCAAGCGGACAGGCCACCACCTTTCATCAATACATGTTGCCAACCGAGCTTGACGGCTCGCGCGTGTTACTGGCAGGCGTGCAAGACCCGGGCCGCCCGGGCTTTAGATACTTACGTATGCCGGTTGATGACTACAACACGGCAGGCGAGTTCATGCTCTTGCGTGCGGCGCTGGCCAACCCTGCAGATCGCGCAGAGGCAGTACGACGTTTTGCCCGTGCGTATCAGGGTAGTTCCACCGATCAACAGGCATTGCAGACTTCAGCCCAACGCGCACTCGATACCTTTGCTCAGGGTGGTTTGCAAGCAATTTCTCGTTTTCTTGAGGCTAATGTGCCTCCTGCCGAGCAACAACGTGCAGCCGATATTGTGATTCGTTTGCTCGGCTCTGCGGTTCATGAGTTGCGCGTTCTTGTGCGCGAGCGTGCGGGTCTGCCCGCCTTGGGTACTTCGACTCAGCAATTAGAGCTTGATGCCAACTGGTCCAGACTGGCTGTCGCTGCGCTATCGGATTTGACGTTGTATCCGGCTCCCCTACTGTTAACTTTAAAATCGTTTAACCATGTGCAGGCCAGTGTCTTTCAAGTCACCCGTACGCCCGGCAAACTCATTGTTTACCTCGGGTGTTTATTTTTAGTGCTGGGTGTCTTTACGATGTTCTATGTACGAGATCGTCGCATTTGGGTTTGGTTGCGTCCAGCCGAACACTCAAGCGGCACCCGTGTATTAGCAGCAATGACATCACAAAAGCGTACACTCGATTTCAACCGTGAGTTTGATCGGTTCAAAGCGGCGCTCAATAAGCTCAGTCAGATCAGTTAAAAAGTCTGGTAAATCAAGCTGACCGAAGCAAGCTAAGTGCGCCCAGGTTGACCCGACTACGCGAAGAGAAGTGCGTGAACGTGCAAGAAGGCGCGAGCGGTCCATGATTCACGTTTTATCGAAGCTGGTATTTTTTTCAATTCATCGAGAACTTTGTCATGACGAATTCAATCGCTGCGTCACGAAACGACTGGGACGATCTCTCTGAGTCAGGCGATGGGCGCGAGCAGCGTGGCCGTCCGAACTGGACTGACATTTTATTTTTTGTGCTCTTGGCAGTTGGCGCCGGCTATGCGCTCAAGACGTTTAGCAACTCGATGGATTATTACGAGAAAACCATTTTGGTGTGTGCCGTGCCGGCCTTTGCCTGGATGGGTTGGTTATGGCGCCCGTTGCGCACCTTGATGCTCACAACGGCGTTGGCTGCTGGTTTTGCGATCTGGTTGTATCAGGGTGATATTGCACGTGCTGAGCAGGTGTTTTTTTTAAAGTATCTGTTCTCGTCACAATCAGCAATCTTGTGGATGAGTGCGTTGTTCGTTTTGGCAACCGCCTGTTATTGGATTGGCTTTGCCAGTACCACTGCGGCGTGGTTGGGGACAGCACTCACCTGGGCCGCCGTCTTTGCGGGGACGACTGGCATGCTGGTGCGCTGGCGTGAAGGCCATTTACTAGGGCCGGATATTGGTCATATCCCTGTCAGCAATCTTTACGAAGTGTTTGTGTTGTTTGCCTTGATTACGGCACTGTTTTATTTGTATTACGAACGTCGCTATGCCACACGTGCGTTGGGTGGTTTTGTCTTGTTGGTGATCACGTCAGCCGTGATATTTTTGCTGTGGTACTCGTTTACACGTGACGCCGCACAAATTCAGCCGCTCGTGCCTGCGTTAAAAAGCTGGTGGATGAAAATTCACGTACCGGCAAACTTCATAGGCTATGGCACCTTCTCGCTTGCGGCGATGGTAGCGTTTGCCTACCTGGTCAAACAGCACAGCCAAACGAAGTCATGGTTTAAGCTCGCGCCGCTCTTTGTGCTCGGGGTACTGTTGGCGGGTGAGCCAATGATTTTTCGCAGTCAAGAGGTCTCCACGACCTGGATGCTGTATTTCGGAATCGGTGCCTTGATTGTCGGTACGATTTTGTTGTTTCGTCGCCCTATCGGTGAGCGTCTGCCCTCGTTCGAGGTGCTTGACGACATCATGTATCGCGCGATCGCAATCGGCTTTGCCTTTTTTACGGTAGCCACCATTTTGGGTGCCTTATGGGCTGCAGATGCCTGGGGTGCCTATTGGCAATGGGATCCCAAAGAAACCTGGGCGTTGATTGTGTGGTTGAACTATGCCGCCTGGCTGCATTTGCGTCTGATGAAAGGCTTGCGTGGCACGATGGCCGCTTATTGGGCCTTAGTTGGTTTGCTCGTGACAGGCTTCGCCTTTTTGGGGGTTAATATGTTCTTGTCAGGGCTCCACTCTTACGGAGCGCTGTGAATGACTTTGCTTGGAATGTGACCGACCTTGCCGCGTAACATTCAATAAAATCAATCCGCCTGTGGCGCTCTAACCGTAACAACTTCATCGTGACACCTGCCAGACCTTGGGTCGTATTAGTTGCAACCTTAACCGTACAGTCGCTTGTTGCGATGGCCTTGATTAACCTGCCTGTCGTGGCGCCCGTGGTGGCCAAAGCGATTGGGGTGTCGACCAACTACCTGGGCGCTTATGTTGCGCTCGTGTATTTTGCAGCCATGGTTGCGACCTTACTTGGTGGTGCTGCGGTCAAGCGTTGGGGCGCAATTCGTTTGAGTCAGGCAGGTTTGCTGTCGTCTGCTACAGGCCTGTTTTTGTGTGCAGTTCCGCATCCGTTTGCCATCGCGCTCGGTGCTTTGTTTATTGGGGCAGGATACGGCCCGATTACTCCCGCCAGCTCACATTTGCTGATCAAGACCACCCCACCCGAGAAACTCTCGTTTGTGTTTTCAATTAAACAGACGGGTGTTCCGCTGGGGGGCATGATCGCGGGCGCACTTGTGCCTTCGCTGGATATTGCGATTGGCTGGCAACTGACCTTTGTTTCCTCGGGCGCTGCATGTTTGCTCTGTGCCTGGGCAGTTCAGCCACTGCGTGCGGGTCTTGATGATGACCGTGATCCAACAGTTAAACCATCATTGGTGGCCAGCGTGGTGCAGCCACTGCGTTTAATTTTTGAACATCCGGGTTTGCGCGCACTGTCCATGACTTCTTTTTTGTTTGCGGTATGTCAGATGTCGTTGATGGCGTATCTCGTTACGTTTTTGTTTGAGGATCTGGGGTGGTCACTTGTGGCGGCTGGCGTTGCGCTGACGGTGGCGCAAGCAGGGGGTGTCACGGGGCGAATTTTGTGGGGCTATGTTGCAGACCGCTGGTTAAGCCCCACCATGATGCTGATTGTGATTGCCCTGCTGTTGACCGCGGGTGCAGTGGGTACCGCCCTGCTTCGCCCAGACTCTTCCTCCTGGATCTTGTTTCCGGTATTGGTTGTTTTTGGGGCCTCGGCGATTGGCTGGAACGGTGTGTTTTTGGCTCAGGTCGCACGCCTAGCCCCAGCCGGTCAGGCAAGCGTTGCAACGGGTGGTACCTTGTGCATTACTTTTTTAGGCGTTGTGCTGGGTCCGCCATTGTTTGGCGTCTTAGCTGGCGTACTAAAAAGCTACGGTGCAAGTTACGGTGTCCTTGGGGTTGTTGGTCTGATCATCACTGCCATGTTAGTGCGATCGCGCAGCACCTCGAGTACGAACGCTGCTTAAGCTACTGCATCGACTCACTTTAAGCGACCATCGCCCTATGAGCTTGCCCAGCAATGCACAGCTATTAGAGGCAACTCGCCAGGCGCAATGGCTCAAAGGCTGCGTTATTTTCTTGTGCTCATTGGTTGCCTTTGCCTGCTTAGATGCCTTTGCAAAAGATTTGGTAGGGCGCCATTCAGCGCCGTTAGTCAATTGGGCGCGTTACTGCGTCATCATTGTCTTGGCGTGGCTCATTATGTTGACCAAACGCGTACCGATGCGAGTGGCTCCGGCCGAGCGTAATCTGCTCATTTATCGCGGTGTGATGCTAGGTAGTGTCGGTGTTTGTTTTATGCTTTCGCTGCAATATTTACCGCTCGCTGAAGGTACGGCCTTATATTTTTTGTCACCACTGATTGTGGTGTTGCTCGCGCCGTTGGTTCTTCGTGAGAAGGTCACCATAAAGCAGTATGCCGCAGTGACGCTTGGCATGATCGGCATGCTGTGTATTGTGAATCCCATCGAAAATCTTTTGAATGAGTCGAGCGCAGAGCGAGGGATTTCTTTATTTGGCAGCGTCTTGATGCTGCTCGCCGCAACCGGTTATGCGATGGTGCAATTGTTAACGCGCAAGCTGGCGCATCGCGTGCAAAGCGAACAAATGTTTGCGTACTCGGCATTAATTTGTTGGGCCCTGGGTTTTGTTGTTTTGCTTTTTTGGTGGCCAACGGTTTGGCCAAACATGCACGATACGGTTGAAATGCTTCTCATGGGCTTGACTGGCGGCGCTGGACAGTTTTTATTGATCTATGCGTTCAAGATGGTACCGGCCTCAACGCTTGCCCCCTTCAATTATTTTCAACTTGTTCTTGCGGTGATCTTTGGCGAATTGTTTTTTTCTCAAATGCCCTCGTTACTATCCTTGACAGGCATTGCCTTGATTGTGGTCGCGGGTTTATCGTTAACGCTTCCAATGTTGTTGGCATATTTTCGCGCAAAACGTATGTAAGCACTGGTGCGGCGTTTGTTGCG
Organism: uncultured beta proteobacterium; assembly: GCA_903932425.1. GTDB lineage: Bacteria > Pseudomonadota > Gammaproteobacteria > Burkholderiales > Burkholderiaceae_B > Zwartia. The sequence goes on from CAIZGG010000269.1 coordinate 16,983, forward strand.
TAGACGCCTTCTTTCTTGATTCTGTTTAAGGTTGACTCATGAAAACTTACTTTCATCCAAAACAAAAGCTGCATCATCCACGTACCTACTTGTCGCGTGGACAAATGCGTACCCCCCAAGAGATCCCAGAGCGTGTCGTACAGATTTTGAAAGGGATTGCTGCGTTGGGCTTATCGGTCACAGAGCCCAAAGACCACGGCATGGAGCCCCTGCTGGCAATTCATGATGCGGGGTATTTGCAATATCTTGAAACCGCGCATGGCATTTGGAAACAAACAGGCCCTGATTGGGGCGATGAAGTGATCTCAAATATTTTTGTACGCTCGCCAAATGCCTTACGCGGAATTTTGGGTCAGACGGCACGCTATCTGGCAGACGGCAGTTGTCCTGTGGGGCCAGACACCTGGACGTCATCCTATTGGGCTGCGCAGGCGGCCGTATCAGCGGCGAAAGCGGTGCTCGCAGGTGATCAGCAAGCTTATGCGCTGTGTCGCCCGCCTGGGCATCACACGCGCAAAGATGCAGCGGGTGGTTTTTGTTATATCAACAACGCCGCAATCGCCGCTCAAGAGCTACGCTCAAAACATCAACGCGTGGTGATCCTGGATACCGATGTCCATCATGGGCAAGGTGTTCAAGAAATTTTCTACGAACGAGACGATGTTTTATACATTTCGGTACATGGCGACCCACTGAACTTTTATCCGGCAACCGCTGGCTTTGATGACGAAGCGGGCGCTGCAAAAGGTCAAGGCTACAACTTGAATCTGCCCATGCCGCATGGCTCAAGCGAAGAGGTATTTTTCAAACAGGTTGCAAAAGCCTTGACTGCGCTGCAAGCCTTTAAGCCAGACGCCTTAGTCTTGGCTTTGGGATTTGATGTCTATAAAGATGATCCGCAGTCTAAAGTCGCCGTCACCACCGAAGGTTTCGGTCGACTTGGTCAAATGATTGCGGGCTTGAAGTTACCCACGGTAGTGGTGCAAGAGGGCGGCTATCACCTTGAGACGCTTGCGGTCAACACTGAGAGTTTTTTTAAAGGGCTGTTGGGTCGCTAAACACAGTTGAGCGTACGCATCGCTACAGTGCACGCTCAACAGTAAAGCGTTTCTAGTGACCGTGCTGTAAGCGCGAAGCGAGGTCGTTTACTTAATCGGGCAAACAGCTTTCGCCACGAATCAAATCGGCAAAGGTTTCGCGTTGACGGATGACATGAAACTGGTCACCGTCGACCATGATCTCGGCGGGGCGCGGGCGGCTGTTGTAGTTACCGGCCATCACAAAGCCATACGCACCGGCCGACTCAATCGCCAAAACATCGCCCTCGGCCAAGGCCAGTTGCCGACCGCGTGCAAGCCAGTCGGCGCTTTCGCATACCGGCCCGACCACGTCATAAAGTGTTGTCTCGGTTTCGCGCGGGGCGACAGGCAGAACGCCATGCCACGCTTCGTAAAGCGCTGGGCGCATCAAGTCGTTCATCGCCGCATCAACAATGGCAAAGTTGCGTGCGTCGGTGTGCTTAAGGTATTGAACCGTCGTCAGCAACACCCCAGCATTGCCCACCAGCGAACGACCTGGCTCAAGCACCAACTGTAAGTGCCCATAGCCACGCGCTTGTAGCTGCACAAACACTTTGTCGAGCAACACCTTGGGTGCTAACGGGGTTTCATCATCGTAACGAATGCCTAAGCCGCCACCCAGATCCAAGTGTTTGAGCGTGATGCCGGCAGCTTTGAGCTGATCAATCAGCTTGAGTAGTTTGTCTAGGGCATCAAGGTAGGGACTCACTTCAGTGATCTGTGAGCCGATGTGGCAATCAACCCCAACGACTGAGATACCCGGCAATGAGGCGGCTTGTGTGTAGGTGTTCAGTGCCTCTTCGATGGCAATCCCAAACTTGTTCTCTTTCAGGCCGGTTGAAATATAGGGATGTGTTTTGGCGTCGACATCTGGATTGACGCGCAAAGAGACTGCAGCGATTTTGCCCATTGAAGAGGCCACTTCTGACAACCGTGTCAGCTCAGGAAGCGACTCAACGTTAAAACATTTAACGCCAACCTCAAGTGCGGCTTGCATCTCCCAGGCTTGTTTACCAACCCCCGAAAAAACCACTTTTGCAGGGTCGGCCCCGGCAGCTAAGACGCGCGCAAGTTCGCCTCCAGACACGATGTCAAAGCCGCTGCCCAGACGGGCAAACTCTTTGAGAACCGCAAGATTTGAATTGGCTTTCATGCCAAAACACACCAAGACCTCGTGGCCAACACAGGCCTCTTGGTAAGCGGCCCAAGCAGCAGCCAGGGCACCACGCGAATACACATATAACGGCGTGCCAAGCTCTTGCCCAAGTTCGGCAAGCGAGACGCCCTCTGCCTGCAGCTGACCTGCTTGATAGTGAAAAAACGGTGCGCCCGTAGGCGAGGCAAGGTGAGCGGTCATGTTGTGGCTATGGGTATTCAGGGTTTGGCGCGCGATTTGAGTAACAATGTGGTCAAGAAGTGCGCGGCGATTGGGTAAGCACGTAAAAGTTTAGGGTGTGACAAGCGACTTAATCAATGACCACCGGTGTTGGGATCAGCATTAAGTCTTCGTCAAAGAATGGCACCACGTTGTCTTGCTCGTCTGGGATCACCCCGTACATCGAAAAAGGCGTCGTGTAGGGTTTAATTTCAGCGGGTTTCGCGGGTAAGTACAGTGGGCCTTTGAAGCCACAGCCTGCGACCAACACGGCAAGTGTCAGCATCGCTACAATGCGAGCACTTTGGTGGTTGTCGGTTTTGCTGATCACTGCGCACTCCGTCAAACGTGAGGATAAGGATTATGAACGATACTGAATTTCATGCTCGGGTGACCGCACTATTAGATGCGATTGAGGCCCAAGCCGACCACTGGTTTGAACAACTCGACCTTGACGTCGAAACCAAACGCCAAGGCAATGTACTGAATCTGATTTTCGAAAACGGCCATCAAGTCGTGATCAATAGTCAGGCACCGCTACACGAAATGTGGCTCGCTGCCAGAAGCGGCGGCTTTCATTATCGTTTTGACGGCCAACACTGGAAAGATACCCGTGGTGGCGCCGATCTGCACGATACTTTATCTCAGGTTTGCTCAGATGCAACAGGCAAACCCTTAACCGTCGTATTTTAGTTAGCCAGCGCCGGATTGGGGCGGTTCGTTTCAATATTGTTCAAAAAGTCGCCCAAAGAGTCATTTTTCTCGCCAGTGCCTAGTTTCATAATGGCCTGCCCTGGCGGAAACTCGCTGAAATACATGTTGCCACCTTCAATAATCAAGCCCTCGGGTGGTGGCGGACGTTTTTGTTCAGGAAACGCCTTCAGAGCATTTTGCATATAGCCAAGCCAAACCGGTAGCGACGCACCACCACCGGTTTCGCGTGAGCCAAGCGATTTGGGCTGGTCGTAGCCCATCCAGGCCACCCCTACCAGCTGAGGCGTATAGCCCGCAAACCAGGCGTCAACCGAATCGTTGGTGGTGCCGGTTTTGCCGGCCAAGTCGCCCCGTTTGATTACTTGGCGTGAGCGGGCTGCAGTGCCCGAGGTGGCCACCCCACGCAGCAGATCATCCATCACATACGCGGTACGGGGATCGATCGCGCGCGCCGCAGAGTCACCTGCAACAGTTGGCCGAGCCTGCATGATCACCTGCCCGTTGGCGTCAGTCACGTGGTCGATCAGAAAAGGCGTGACCCGATAACCGCCGTTGGCAAAGACCGAGAACCCGGCAGCCAGCTGCATAGGGGTGACCGCTCCCGACCCTAACGCCATCGGCAAATAGGCTGGATGGCGCGCTTTGTCGAAGCCAAAGCGTGCGATGTAGTCTTGCGCATATTTTGGCCCGATTGACTGCAAAATTCGAATCGACACCATATTTTTAGAACGCGCAATCGCCTCGCGCATGGTCAGCTTGTCGTCGTATTGCCCGCCGTAGTTTTTAGGCGACCAGGCTTTAGAACCTGTTTGTTCGGCTGTCAGCTCAAAGGGTTGATCTGAAATGACGGTACCGGGGGTTAAGCCACGCTCAAGAGAGGCGGCATAAATGAAGGGTTTGAATGATGAACCAGGCTGGCGCCAGGCTTGGGTCACTCGGTTAAAGTTACCGTGGTAGAAGTCAAAGCCTCCTACCATCGCGCGAATCGCGCCATCTTGCGGGATCATTGAGACAAAGGCTGATTGCACTGTGGGCAGATTCAGGATCTCCCAGTAGTCAGCGCTTTTGTGCAGATAAACGACAGACCCTCGCTGCAGGCGCAGTTCGTTGGGTGCCTTGGGATTGAGCGCACGGGCGATGACGCCAAGTGCCTTCTTATCTTTAATTGAAATGATATCGGTCGAGCTGCGGGCGACCCTGACCTCGTCGGGCTTGACCGAGAGCACAACGCCAATCAGCATTTCGGTGCGATCCGGGTATTTGTCAAACACGCCATCTAAAAACTCATCAAGCTTCGCTGCATTGTTTTCAATGCCAGCAGGCATGTTTAGCTGTGCTTCAGGCCCAGGGTAGGCGGCGCGGCGCGTGTAATCGAGCACACCCTCGCGCAGCGATTCGTAGGCCCACTGCTGGTCTTTTGACTGAATCGTTGTGTAAACGTTTAGACCGCGCGAGTAAACATTTTCGGGATAGACACTGATCATGAGCTGACGCGCGAGTTCAGAGACATATTCGCCGTGCACCGCAAAGCCGCCGGCCGGCGTGCCTTCGGCGGATTTGATCACCACAGGCTGGTCAAGTGCTTTTTTGTACTCGGCATCAGTGAGGTAACCCAGTGAATGCATCCGACCCAGTACGTAACGTTGACGCAGCACTGCGCGTGGCTTGTTAGCGATCGGGTTAAAACGCGAGGGCGCCTTGGGGATTCCAGCAAGCAACGCGGCATCTGCAGGTGTGATCTCAGACAATGGCTTGCCCAGATAGGCGCGCGAGGCCGCGGCAAAACCATACGCCCGGTTGCCTAAGTAAATCTGGTTGAGGTAAAGCTCAAGAATCTGGTCTTTGCTTAAATTGGCTTCGATTTTGAACGTAAGAAGCAACTCGTAAAACTTGCGCGAATAGGTTTTTTCAGAGGACAGGTAAAAATTACGGGCGACCTGCATGGTGATCGTGCTGGCGCCTTGCGTTTTTTGCATTGAGATCAGGTTGGTCAGGCCTGCACGCACCACCCCAAACCAGTCGACCCCACCGTGTTGATAAAAACGGTCATCTTCGGCCGACAGTACGGCCGATTTCATAACATCGGGGATCTCGTTAAAACGCAGTACGTTACGCCGCTCTTCACCGAATTCGCCGATCATGACTTTGTCGGCGGTGAAAATGCGCAAAGGCACGCGCGGCCGATAGTCTGTCATCGCCGTCAGTTCTGGAACATTAGGCCAGGCGAGCGCCAACGCCATGCCAAACAACAAAGCACCGCACAGGGCTAAACCTGCCGCCAAAATGGACAGTTTTAGAAAAAACCCAATGATCCACGAGCCGCGCTGTTTGGGCTCGTCGGGTTCGTCGTGATCGCGCTGGTCGGTAAATTTGCTCATTGCTGACTATTTTAATGGTTTTAGGTGGGTTTGCCCGACCTAGTTTGGGGTGTGAGGCGGTCAATGTGATAATCACGCTATGAATAACCCTTCGACCACCGAATCGCCGGATAGTTGCGGACTAAATGCCACAAATGCGGCAGAGCGCTTGCCTGCGCCTCAGAGCGCCTGGGCAAACCATACCCCGGTCTTTTTGGTCGGGATGATGGGTGCTGGCAAGACCACGATTGGCAAAAGCCTGGCAAAGGCGCTGAATCGTGAGTTTCTAGACCTTGACCACGAGCTCGAGGCGCGCTGTGGTGTGCGCATCCCAACGATTTTTGAAATCGAGGGCGAGGTGGGATTTCGCAAGCGCGAGTGCCAAGTGCTAGACGACTGCACCTTACGCCCCGGGCTCGTGATGGCGACGGGCGGCGGCGCCGTGCTCGCCCTCGAAAACCGCAGCGCGCTCCGTACTCGCGGCGTGGTGGTATATCTTAGAGCGAGTGTTGAAGAACTGTATCGCCGCACCAGCCGTGATCGCAATCGCCCCTTGTTGGCAACGGCTGACCCACGCGCGACCTTGCGCAGTTTGCTTGAATTACGCGAACCACTGTATCGCGAGGTTGCCGACATCGTAATGGACACGGGGTCGACCTCGGTCGCGCAGTTGGTGGCGCAACTTGTCGAGCGCCTTAAACAGATTGATAAGGCGATTGACCAACAGGCTCAGCGCCATCCCGAAAATTCTTCCGAGAACATGCGGGCAGATTTCACTGCCAGTCATCCACCAGAGAACAAGCCATGCACACCGTAGATGTAGCGACCCCTGGCGGGCACTATCCGATTCGTATCGCCCCGGGCCGCCTTGAGCTGTTGGCTCAAACGATTCCGTCTGACGCGACCACGATCGTGCTCATCACCAATCCTGTTGTGCAGGCGCTGATGGGCGAGCAGGTGACTCGAGTGCTCGCCACAACGGGCAAGCGCCTGATACCGGTGCTGTTGCCCGATGGCGAAGCTTATAAAACTTTAGACACACTCAATTTGATTTTTGATGCCATGCTTGGTGCGCAGCTTGACCGGCGTACTGTCATCGTAGCGTTAGGCGGTGGTGTGATTGGAGACATGGCCGGGTTCGCTGCGGCAGTCTATCAGCGTGGTGTGCGGTTTGTGCAGGTGCCCACAACCTTGCTTGCACAAGTGGATTCTTCAGTGGGCGGAAAAACCGCTGTGAATCATCCGCTGGGTAAAAACATGATTGGGGCGTTTTACCAGCCGATCGCCGTTGAAATCGATACCAGTGTGCTTAATACGCTGCCTGATCGCGAAATGTCAGCGGGCTTAGCTGAAGTCATCAAATACGGTTTGATTCTGGATACTGAATTTTTTGAGTGGTGCGAAAAAAATGTAGTCGGTTTGCGTGCGCGCGACCCCGAGCTTCTAGCGCTGGCCATCCGTCGCTCGTGCGAGTTCAAAGCCTATGTTGTCTCGCAAGACGAGCGCGAAACGGGTATGCGCGCTATTTTGAACTTGGGCCATACGTTTGGCCATGCTATCGAGGCGGGCTTAGGTTATGGCGACTGGCTACATGGCGAGGCGGTTGGCTGTGGGTTAGTGATGGCGGCTGATTTATCTGCCGAGTTGCTTGGTTTCTCGCAAGCGCACGTGCAGCGAGTGCGCGCGTTGGTGCAAGCGATTGGTTGTCCAGTGGTCGGGCCACGCTTAGGGGGCGTTGAGCACTGGATGCAATTGATGCGTGGCGATAAAAAAACCGAAGCCGGTGAGATCAATTTTATTTTGATGCCAAAAATTGGTGAGGCGTTACGCCGAACCGCTCCGGCAGACGTTGTGGCGAAAGTCATTTTGCGTAATACGGCTTGATGCGGAGCATTGGTCAAGCTTACGGCTGACCTTGCACCCCTGCGGTGAGTGCTAAACGAAGATCGGTAGGTTAGGACTGAGCGCTACTAAGTAAAGTACACCCTTCACTGGCTCGCATCAATGGCTGAGCCGCCAACATGAGACAACGCGATGATTGAACTTGCTGTTTACGCATCTAAATCAGAGCAAAGCCAGGGGCGGCGCTATCAAGAGCCTGCACCTGTTAATCGCAGCGAGTTTCAGCGCGACCGTGATCGTATTGTGCATGCGGGCGCCTTCAGGCGACTTGAATACAAAACACAAGTCTTTATCAATCATGAAGGTGATCTATTTCGTACGCGCTTGACACACTCTCTTGAGGTTGCGCAGATTGCACGTGTGTTGGCCCGTAGCTTGCGTTTAAGTGAAGACTTAACTGAGGCCATCGCGCTGGCCCATGATTTAGGTCACACACCGTTTGGTCACGCCGGGCAAGACGAGCTGAACGCCTGCATGCGTGAGTTTGCCCCCGAGGCTGGCGGCTTTGAACATAATTTGCAAAGCTTGCGTGTGGTCGATGAACTTGAAGAGCGTTATGCAGCGTTTAACGGTTTGAACCTTTGTTTTGAAACGCGTGAAGGCATTTTGAAGCATTGTTCGCTTGCACATGCCAAGCGCTTGGGCGATGTGGGGCAACGCTTTATTGATCGCACGCAACCTTCGCTTGAAGCACAGTTGGCAAACCTGGCAGATGAAATCGCCTATAACAATCACGATATTGATGATGGTTTGCGTTCTGGTTTACTGACGCTTGAGCAATTACAAGCAGTGCCGATTTTTGCGCGTCATTATTCACAAGCGTCAAGCGCCTGGCCAGGCTTAGCCACGCGCCGCCTGGTGTCAGAGACGATCCGCAGCATGATCAACACCTTAATTACCGACGTGACCCAAACGACATCGGCGCAACTTGTGCGGGCACAACCAGCGGATGCACAGGCAGCGCGACGCTGTGGCCCGCTGGTCGCGTTTTCAAGTGAAGTCAGGCACGAGGCCGACGCCTTAAAAAAATTCTTGTTTGAAAATTTGTATCGTCACTACAAAGTGATACGCATGACCAACAAAGCACGACGCATCGTACGCGAGCTGTTTAGTGCTTTTGTGCAAGAGCCGCGTTTGTTACCGCCCGATTACTGGCATGACGATAAAACTGTTCAAGCGCGTGCGATTTCGGATTACATTGCAGGTATGACGGATCGTTATGCAATCCGCGAGCACCATCGACTTTTTCGTATGGGTGAACAGGTTGATTAGCGCGAACGTTGAGCGCTCGTCTCGATCGATGCTAGGATACAGAGGTGGCACGTTCGCCGAGTTCGGTCAGTACACAGTACAGAGAGGATCACGTGAAACACTTTAACCCGATCACTAGTCGTCAATATTCACAGTGCGCGCGCGCGGGTCTGTTCGCGGTGGCCTTGGTTGTATTGACAAGCCTTGCCGCCTGTTCTCAACGTGCAGCACCGATTAGCAATGCTGGCAATGTTGGCAGTAGTTCAAACGAGAGTGGCCCCGTGGCGATGGCGATGCCGATCGCTGAGCCTGGCGATTTTTCTGGCTCGTCGGTTCAAGGTACTCCATTAGTCGAAAACGCGCCGGCACCTTTTGCAACGCCAGTGACTCAGCCCAGTACCGAGCAAAGCGGCTCGGCTGTCATCGTCACTGGCGGCCCTGCCAACTTGGGCGAAATTAAGCTCTCGCTGGTTCAAACTTGCACCCCAACGCGCTCGGGCAATACCTGCAATCTCGTTTTTGTTGAGGCGCGCGCTGGCCAAGATCCCGCAGCGCTTACGCGCGATTATTTCAGCCGTACCGGGGGCGAAGCGACCCCTCGCGCAACAGTCGAAAGCACATGTTCGCCAGGTTGGGTGGCGTCTGTTGTCTCGCAACAAGGCTCGGTGCAAGGTGGTGGCGTGTTACGCGCATACGCAGCGGTATGTGGCCATCCAAACGCAAACAGTGCGTTGACAGCAGCGTTCAATATTTGTGACGGCCGCACGCAAGGTGGCTGCAGAAAATCTAGTCAAGTGACTGTGCTGTGGGGGCGTTGGTCAGCAGACCAACCGGGCGCTGGTACTGGCGAGCCAGGCAAACCACTTGATGCGTCTGGCTTAAGTGGTGGGCTTCGTTGCGAGTCAAGGCTGCCCTTGTTTGAGTCGGCGCGCTGCGGCAGCAACGCCGCTTCGCAATTACGGTTTTTTGGTTTGCCGTAACGCGCGGCCACTCTGACGACAGCGCGTGCGCCTAGACAGACGAGACCCGCCGACGCTTCAACACCGGTGCTAAGTAGTGGCCGGTGTGACTCGCTGGGGTCGCCGCAATCAGTTCGGGCGTTCCTTGTGCCACGATCGTGCCGCCACCGTCGCCGCCTTCTGGGCCCATATCAATGACCCAGTCAGCTGTTTTGATCACGTCAAGATTGTGCTCAATGACCACCACCGTATTGCCTGCCTCGACCAGTTGATTGAGCACCTCAAGCAGCAAGGCGATGTCCTGAAAATGCAAGCCTGTGGTGGGCTCATCCAAAATGTAAAAAGTACGACCGGTACTGCGGCGTGAGAGTTCAAGCGACAACTTGATGCGTTGAGCCTCGCCCCCTGAAAGCGTTGTGGCGCTTTGCCCCAAGCGCAAATACGACAGGCCCACGTCCATTAAGGTTTGCAGTTTGCGTGCAATAGCGGGCACCGCTTCAAAATACACCAGGGCCTGTTCAACCGTTAACTCGAGCACCTCGGTAATATTGCGCCCGCGATAGCGAATCTCGAGCGTCTCGCGGTTGTAGCGCTTACCGACACAGACGTCGCACGGCACATACATGTCAGGCAAAAAATGCATTTCAACTTTGACGACGCCATCGCCCTGACAGGCCTCGCAACGGCCACCCTTGACGTTAAAGCTAAAGCGCCCTGGATCATAGCCGCGCGTGCGCGCCTCAGGTGTGCCTGCAAACAGCTCGCGAATTGGCGTGAATAACCCTGTGTAGGTGGCAGGATTGCTGCGCGGGGTGCGACCAATCGGGCTTTGATCGACACTGATGATTTTGTCAAAGTTCTCGAGCCCAGTTAAGCCCGTATAGGGAGCTGGTTCGCTTTGAGCGTGGTGTAACGCGCGCGACATGACAACCGCAAGCGTGTCATTGATGAGTGTGGATTTGCCCGAACCCGAAACCCCCGTGACACAGACGAACTTACCTGCGGGGATGCGCAGATCAACGGATTTCAAGTTGTTGCCACGGCAGCCAGTGAGGGTCAGCCAGGCTTGTTCTTCACTTAGGGGGCGACGCGTTGGGATTGCAATCGCGCGCGCACCGCTCATGTATTGACCCGTTACCGACGCAGGATTTTGTTCAATCTGCGCTGGCGTACCTTGTGCGACGATTTGCCCGCCATGTTCGCCGGCGCCTGGGCCCATATCAACCACCCAGTCGGCTTGTCGGATCATATCTTCGTCATGTTCAACCACAATGACGCTGTTGCCTAAATCACGCAGGTGATGCAACGTGGCGATTAAACGATCGTTATCGCGCTGGTGCAGGCCAATAGAGGGTTCATCCAACACATACATCACACCGGTCAGCCCCGAGCCAATCTGGCTGGCAAGCCTGATGCGTTGAGCCTCGCCACCCGAAATCGTATCGGCGCTGCGATCGAGCGATAAATAATTCAAGCCAACATTATTTAAAAAGCTTAAGCGTGCCTCGATTTCTCGCACGATGCGTTGGGCAATTTCTTGACGCGCGCCCGTGAGGTTTAAATCTTGAAACCATTTCAGGCATTGCGACAAAGGCTGCGCTTCAACCTCATAAATCGCCAGGCCTTGCTCTTGCCATTGTTGCGCCTCGGGCGTGCCCTCGAGGGCTTTTGGTGGAGCGATGCGCTCAGAACCAATCCGCACATGACGCGCCTCGGCGCGCAGACGCGAACCCTGGCAGGCTGGGCAGGTTTGTACCGCACGGTATTTGCCAAGTTCTTCGCGCACCGCAGATGAGTCGGTTTCTTTCCAGCGGCGCTCAAGATTCGGGATCACACCTTCAAACGGGTGTCGCTTGACGCTGCTACGGCCTTTTTCATTCAGATAAAAAAACGGTAGCTCGACCTCGCCCGAACCATACAACACAATCTGGCGGAGTTCTTCAGGCAGGCTTTCCCACGTGGTTTCAATATCAAATTCGTAATGCGTGGCCAGGCTTGAGAGCATTGAAAAGGTAAACGCGTTACGTTTATCCCAGCCACGAATTGCACCCGAACCCAGACTTAATTCTGGAAACGCCACCACCCGTTTCGGATCAAAAAAACCAACATGGCCTAAGCCATCACAACTGGCACAGGCCCCCACTGGATTATTAAAGCTGAATAAACGCGGCTCAAGTTCGGGCAAACTGTGACTACAGACTGGGCAAGCATAGCGGCTTGAAAATAAGTGTTCTTGGTTGGTGTCCATATCAAGAGCGATCACCCGCCCTTGCGCCAGCGTTAACGCCGTTTCAAAGCTCTCGGCCAAGCGCTGTTTACTTTCTGGCTTGATGCGCAAACGATCAATCACCACATCAATATCGTGTTTTTCGTTTTTGTTGAGCTCGGGCATGCTATCCAAGTCAACCATTTCGCCGTCGACCCGTACGCGCACAAAACCTTGTGCCTGCAAACTTGCGCATTCATCTTCAAAACTGCCCTTACGCGTGCGTGCGACCGGGGCCAAAATCGCCAAGCGTCGCTCGGCCGGCCAGGTCAGCACGCTATCAACCATTTGACTGACGTTTTGGGCAGCGAGCGGAAGACCATGCGATGGGCAATACGGCGTGCCCACCCGAGCAAAGAGCAGGCGCAGATAGTCGTGGATTTCGGTGATGGTGCCAACGGTTGAGCGTGGGTTATGCCCAGCGGCCTTTTGCTCGATTGAAATCGCAGGCGACAACCCTTCGATTAAGTCGACGTCGGGTTTATCCATTAAC
>CAIZGG010000270.1 GCA_903932425.1 uncultured beta proteobacterium
CCCGCACCACGCGCAGAGCCTTCGCCTCCCTCTCCACCGGCGGCTCAAAGTAGCTCAAACAACGCCACAGGCGGGCCTTATTTTTTGCAAGTAGGTTCGTTCCGAGTGCTTGAAGATGCCGAAGCGTTACGGGCACGAATTTTATTGATGGGCATGCCCGTTGAAGTGCAGCGCGCGGAGGTGAATGGCTTGCAAGTCAATCGCGTGCGGGTGGGGCCGTTTGTTCGCATCGATGATATGAATCAAACGCGTACACGGCTTGGACAAGAAAAAATCCCAACTGCAGTCGTTCGCCAATAACAGCGCGGCGATCGCTTTAATCTCATTAGGATGAAACAAAGATGAAGTCAGCTTTTTTAATGCGAGCCGGTGGTGTGTTCGCGGCGGTGGTCATGTTGCTTTTCTCGTCGGCGGGTTTGACACAAGGTACTGTGAGCCCCCCAAAGGCAACATTTCTTGAAGTGAGCCCTCCTCAACCGACTGAACCGGGTAAAACAGAGGTGCTTGAATTTTTTTCGTATGCCTGCCCACACTGTGCGGTGCTAGAGCCGTTGATGGAAAAATGGATTAAAAAAGTACCCTCCGATGTGGTCATCAAGCTTGTGCCGGTGGCCTTTAATGCGAGCATGAAACCGATGCAGCAATTGTTTTATTCACTTGAGGTGTTAAATCGACTCGACTTGCATGCCAAGGTGTTCAACGCAATTCACGAAGAGAAAAAGCGGTTGTTTACTAAGCCCGATATTGTCGCGTGGGCTGTGACGCAGGGTGTTGACCGCGCGAAGTTCGAAAGTGTTTTTGACTCGTTTGGCGTGGTCTCTAAAGCTGGCCGTGCTGATCAACTTGTGACGGCCTATAAAGTCCAGGGTACGCCCTCTCTCGCGGTAGCTGGCCGCTTTCTCACCTCGCCCTCTGAGGCAGGGGGGTATCAAGAAACGATTGATGTGGCCGATAGCTTAATCAGGCAGGTACGAGCTAAATAACCTAAGCCATCACAGAGTATTTGCCCTCGGGCATCAAGTTCTGATTTTGCCGAAGGCTTGAGCCAAGTCTTCGATTAAATCAATCGGTGATTCAAGGCCGATATGTAGTCGGATTAAGGCGTGGTTATTACCTCGCCAATAGGCGTGATTGGCGAGCACGGTTGGATCGACCCACTGAACCAAGCTTTCAAAGCCGCCCCAAGAAAAGCCGATACCAAAGAGCTGTAGCGCGTCGACAAATGGCTTGGCGGCCTCCGCCGGGCAGTTCAGTTCGATGGAGAGCATGCCATTTGCGCCCGTGCAGTCACGCTGCCAAAGGGCATGACCCGGATCCTTGTGCCAAGCAGGATCAAAGATGCGTATAACTTCAGGGCGGGAATCTAAAAAGGCACTGACCTCTTGCGTGTTGCGCGCGTGTTGCGCCATGCGCACCGCCATGGTCTTGACGCCGCGTAAGGATAGCCAAGCATCGTCAGCGCTTAGCGAGTTCCCTAAGGCGTACTGTGTGGCATGAATACGCGCGGCAAGCTTTTCGTCTTTGATGTGGTAATTCATAAATAAAATTTAAACAGCTTTTAAAGTCCTTTGAGTATAGCGAAAAACGAGGAAAAAGC
>CAIZGG010000271.1 GCA_903932425.1 uncultured beta proteobacterium
AAACACGTGGCCGAGATGACCGACTTGAGTGCCGCCGAACAAGCTGAGTTGTTACGGGTGGTGTTGCTGATTGAACGGGTGCAGCGCTCTGAACTTGAGCCTGATAAAGTCAACTTAGCTGCCCTAGGTAACGTTGTACCCCATCTGCATTGGCATATTATTCCGCGTTGGCACGATGACCCGCATTTTCCGCAGGCGGTTTGGGCCGCCTTGCCTGAAACCAATGCCGCACAGCAAAAGGTGCACGAGGTGCGTCGTGCGTCTATTCTGAGTCGGCTGACTGCCTATCATCGAGCCCTCGAGGCTCAGTTGGCAGCAACTTCAAGTGATGCGTGACAACATTTTTAACCAGCCCGACTTAGCCAAGCACGCGATGCAATTGCCGGCGGCCTGGCAGACCATCTTAGGCACGGACCCCGCAAAACAAGCGCTGTTATCTTTATCGACGATGCTCGCTAGACGTTTACAAGCGGGTGCAGTGATTTATCCGACGCAGCCTTTTCTGGCGCTTGAAGCGCTCTCACCAAGCGCGGTGCGCGTAGTGATTTTGGGACAAGATCCCTACCATGGCCCTGGTCAAGCCCATGGCCTGGCGTTTTCAGTACCCGATGGCGTTGTGCGACCACCGAGCTTGCGCAATATTCTGAGCGAGATTGACCGGGAGTATCCAGACGATCCCACGCAATGGATCCTAAGGCCCAATGCCAGCCAAAATGACTTGACGCGTTGGGCGCAGCAGGGGGTTCTGTTGTTGAATACCTCTCTCACCGTTGAAGACGGCTTACCCGGCTCGCACGCGGGTAAAGGGTGGGAGACGGTCACTGACAGTGTGATTCAAAGCGTGGCGCAAGATCAACAACCCAAGGTATTTATGCTGTGGGGTGCACACGCTCAGGCTAAGAAAAACATGCTTGAACATCACCCGCAGCACCTAATCTTGACCTCTAATCATCCTTCACCTTTATCGGCGCGGCGAGGCGCAACCCCTTTTATTGGTTGTAATCACTTCAAAGCGGCTAATGCGTGGTTATTACAACGAAATTTGCAAGTAATTGACTGGAAAGCGTAATTATTTCAAATAAAGGGTTTACCCCGAGCGCAAAGCAGGGTAGTATTCGTCCACTGCAAAAAAGATGTCGCAGGCGCTGGCAGACACAGTCTGTCCATGCACACACATCATCGATTTCTGACCTCCTTTCCTTTCGTGGGCAGCAAGTGTGATCCAGATAGATGGATCTCCAGCCCAGACGTTCGGTTGATTCGGTCGGCACGATGCTCGATTCAACCGACTACCGCCGGTCTACCAATTCTCCGGGCTGCGTCATATGGCCACTATCTGGCCTCTAGGAAAGTCATGTCCTTCGATTCGTTAGGGCTCGCGCCCGCTTTACTCTCTTCAATTGAACGTACCGGTTTTACGACGCCTACGCCCGTGCAAATGGCAGCGATTCCGCCTGCAATGGCTGGCTCCGACCTGATGGTTTCATCGCAAACCGGTAGCGGCAAAACGGCGGCCTTCATGCTGCCAGCACTGAACCGTATCGCCCAAAAGCCCGCCAATAAAGGCCGCGGCGTGCAGGTATTGGTGTTGACCCCCACACGCGAACTTGCCCTGCAAGTCAGCGAAGCCACCGCCATGTACGGCAGCAACCTTGACGACTTGCGTATCGCAACCGTCGTGGGCGGCATGCCTTATGGCGCACAGATCAAAGCCTTGTCGCGCCGTGTTGATGTGCTTGTGGCGACCCCTGGTCGTTTACTGGATCACTTGCAAGCCCGCCGGGTTGACCTGTCAACTGTACACACCTTGGTGCTTGACGAAGCCGATCGCATGCTTGACATGGGCTTTATCGACGACATCAACACAATCGTTGATCGCACGCCTCAAGATCGTCAAACGCTGTTGTTCTCAGCAACGCTTGATGGCACGGTGGCAAAGTTAGCCGCACGTATGATGCGCGATCCGCAGCGTATTGAAATGGCTTCACAGTCAGATCGTCATGCCAACATCACACAGACTTTGCTGTACGCAGATGACGCTGGCCACAAGCTGCGCTTGCTCGATCACATTTTGCGCGACGCTGCGATGGATCAAGCCATTGTCTTTACCGCCACCAAGCGCGGCGCAGATGATTTGGCCGAACACTTGGCTGACACAGGTTTTTCAGTGATGGCCTTACATGGCGATATGAATCAACGCCAGCGTTCACGTACCCTGACTGAAGTGCAAGAGGGACGTGTACGTGTTTTGGTTGCCACCGATGTTGCTGCGCGCGGTATTGATGTGCAAGCCATTAGTCACGCCATTAATTACGATCTGCCGATGCAGCCTGAAGATTATGTGCACCGTATCGGCCGTACCGGTCGTGCTGGTCGCGATGGCTTGGCGTATACCCTTGCTGTGCATGGCGAGCGTCATAAGGTACGTCGCATCGAGCATTTCATTGGGCATCAAATCCCCTCTGACGTGATTGCTGGCCTTGAGCCACAACGCACGCCAAGCGCACGTCCTGAAGGCGCTGGTCGCGGTGCGGGTGGTAAAAAAGGCGGGCGTTTTAGCAACGATCGCAGCTCGGCTCCAAGTGGTGGTTACGCTGGCCGTGAGTCGCGTCCTTACGCGCCGCGCGGTGACAAACCTTTTGCCGATCGTGGCGAGCGCACGTTTGCCCCACGTGGCGACAAGCCTTTCGCACCTCGCGGTGACAAGCCTTTTGCTCCACGTGGCGATAAGCCGTTTGCAGATCGCGGCGAAAAATCCTTCGCTCCACGTGGCGATCGGCCTTTTGCTCCGCGTGGTGAAAAATCATACGCACCTCGTGGCGAAAAATCGTTTGGCGATCGCAGCTATGCCCCACGTGGCGATCAACCTCATGCCGCACGCAGCGAAAATCCTTACGCGAATGCGCGCACTGAGCCACGCTCCTTTGAACCCCGCACTGACCGCGGCGCCTCAGATCGCCCAGCGTATGCAGGCAAGCCTGCTCGCCCGGCACGCGACTTCGCGCCTCGTGGCGCAGCGCCTAGCGGTAAAACCTTTGCACCACGCGGTGACAGCCCAGCACGCCCGGGTGCAGCCCGCCCAGGTGCGCCACGTGCCGCGACAGGTGCACGCCGCGGTTTTACCTTTGACGGCGGTCGCCGTTAAGTTGTAGACACGCAGTGCCTGCCGAGACCTCAATCCCGGTAAGCGCTGACGCGCTGGCGCATAGCCAACGTGTCAGCGCTTTTTTACGCGCACAGATTCAAGAGCAAGGTGGCTGGCTGCCCTTCAGTCAATGGATGCATCACGTGCTGTATGCACCTGGCCTTGGTTATTACGCAGCAGGCAGCGTCAAGCTCGCCGAAGCGACTATGTCAACGCTGCCGTACGAAACTCAAAGCGACGCTCAGCACAGCAACGGCAACAGCAACGGCAACAGCAACGACAACGGCAACAGCAATGGCAACAGCAACAGCAGCGGCAACGGCAACGGCAACGGCAATTCTCGCGGCGCGATAAGCGGCGATTTCGTTACAGCGCCACAATTGACGCCGCTGTTTGGCTACACGCTAGCGGGCCAAGTTCTTGAAGTCTTGCAACAAGCTGATTCAACCGATATTCTTGAGTTCGGTGCCGGTAGCGGTGCCTTGGCCCATGGTGTCTTAAGTGCGTTAGATTCGCTAGGCGTTAACGCCAGCTATTTCATACTTGAAGTGTCTGCTGATCTAAAAACCAGGCAGCAGCAGTTGCTTGCCCCCTGGGGCAATCGTGTCGTTTGGCTTGATCGAACCCCCTCGCAGTTCAGGGGTTGTATCTTGGCCAATGAAGTGCTCGATGCGATGCCAGTTGAACTGTTCGCCTGGTCAGAGCACGAAGATCAAGTATTACAACGCGGGGTAGTATCTGAGGGCGAGGGCTTTCAATATCAAGATCGCATAGCGCCCAAAGCGCTTGAGCAAGCGGTTCGCGCACGCATGCCCTACCTGCCAGGCTATCGCTCAGAAATCAATCTACAGGCCGAAGCCTGGGTGCGCGACCTAAGCACCTGGCTGACCAAGGGTGCGGCCATACTCATTGACTATGGCTTTCCGCGCCATGAGTTTTTTCATCCTCAGCGCCAGCGTGGCACGTTGATGTGTCATATTCAGCATCGCGCGCATGATGACGTTTTTTTAGCGCCGGGTTTGCAAGATATCACGGCGCATGTGGATTTCACCGCGATCGCCGAAGCGGGTTTTGCGGCAGGACTTGAGGTGCTTGGCTACACCTCGCAGGCAAGATTTTTGCTCAATAGCGGGTTGCCTGAACTTTTAAATAAGCTTGATCAAACCGATACAAAAGCGCTGGCGCAAACCCACGGTGCCGTGCAAAAGCTGCTGTCTGAAGCCGAGATGGGTGAACTCTTCAAGGTGATGGTGCTTAGCCGAGGGCTTGATCAGGTCTTGTCGGGCTTTAGCCGTGGCGATCGCAGCGCTCAGCTTTAAGTCAAGTGCACTTTCAATCGCACCAACAAGCCCCAAAAAGCTAGCGTAAACATGCAGATGCCCAGCGTTAACGCAAGCCTGGTATTTGCCGGTACGCGTTTAGGCAAACAACCGCGCCAACTCAACACCAGGTTCTGGCGCACGCATAAACGCTTCGCCGACTAAAAACGCCTGCACGTCGTGCGTACGCATGTGTTGTACATCGGCAGGGCTCAAAATCCCACTCTCGGTGACAACGCGCTTGCCAGCAGGGATGCGTGCCAGCAGATCAAGCGTTGTTTGAAGTGACGTTTCAAACGTACGCAAATTGCGATTGTTGATGCCTAGTAACGAGGTATTTAAATCGAGCGCGATTTCAAGTTCTTGGGCATCGTGCACTTCAACCAACACATCCATGCCAAGCTCGAAGGCGCAGGCTTCAAACTCGTTGAGCTGCGTTGCGGTCAAGGCCGACACAATCAACAAAATACAGTCGGCCCCCATGGCACGTGCAGCAATGATTTGATAGGGGTCAACCATAAAATCTTTGCGTAACACCGGTAAATTGCAGGCCGCACGCGCTTGGCGCAAATATTCATCAGCGCCTTGAAAAAACTGTTGGTCAGTTAATACTGATAAACAGGCCGCGCCGTGTGCCGCGTACGAAGCTGCGATTTCAGCAGGTTGAAAATTTTCGCGCAAAATACCTTTTGAGGGCGAAGCCTTTTTGATTTCGGCAATTACGCCAGCGTGTCCACTTTCAATTTTTGCTTCAATCGCTTGGGCGAAGCCGCGAATGTCGTGACGGGCTTTGGCCACGGCGAGCAAACTGGCTTCGCTAGCAAGCACGCGCGCCGCAGCAACTTCTTGTGCTTTGACGGCCAGAATTTTGTTCAGGATATCGCTCATGCTGCAAACTTTTGTGTTTTGGCACAAAAGGCGTCGAGTTTTGCGCGTGCCGCACCGCTTGCAATCGCTTCGAACGCCATGTTGATACCTTGTTGAATCGAAGAGGCATGGTTGCCAACGTAAATTGCCAAGCCTGCATTAAACGCGACAATATCACGGGCCGTGCTGGGCTTGTTTGTGAGGGCTTCAAGCACGCGGTCGCGTGACTCTTCTTTGCTTGACACACGAATACCCCGGTTTGACACCATCGTCAGGCCAAAATCCTCTGGGTGGATTTCATACTCGGTGATGACGCCGTCTTTGAGTTCGCCCACAAGCGTGCCTGCCCCCAAAGACGCTTCATCCATGCCATCTTTACCATGCACAATCATGACGTGTTTAGAACCTAATAACTGTAAAACGCGTACTTGGATACCGACTAAATCGGAATGAAACACGCCCATCAATTGGTTGGCAGCACCTGCAGGGTTTGTTAACGGCCCCAAAATATTAAAAATAGTGCGAACCCCAAGCTCTTTGCGTACGGGTGCGATGTTTTTCATGGCGCCGTGGTGAGCTTGTGCAAACATAAAGCCAATGCCGATCTCTTCAATGCACTCGGCGATTTGTGACGGCGTGAGTGCCAAGTTTGCGCCCAAGGCCTCAAGCACATCGGCGCTGCCCGACGAAGATGAGGCACTGCGTCCGCCATGTTTGGCGATCGGTACACCTGCGGCGGCCGCGACAAACATCGCAGTCGTTGAAATGTTAAACGTGTTGCTACCGTCGCCACCGGTGCCACACATATCGACCATATCTTGAGGGTTTGCAACATGCACGGGCGTTGCAAATTCGCGCATGACTTGCGCCGCTGCGGTGATTTCGCCCACCGTTTCTTTTTTAACGCGTAAACCCATCAACAGCGCTGCGGCAATGGTGGGTGACATTTCACCGCGCATGAGCATGCGCATCAAATGCAGCATCTCGTCGTGAAAAATCTCGCGATGCTCGATACAACGGTGTAGTGCTTCGTTCGGGGTAATCAAACCTTCACCTCATCAAGTTCAAGAAAGTTGCGTAACAAGGCATGGCCATGCTCGCTCAAGATTGATTCTGGATGAAACTGTACGCCATAAACAGGGAGTGTTTTGTGCCGCACCCCCATGATTTCGCCATCGGCGGTTTGCGCTGTGATGGCGAGGCAGTCGGGAATCGAGGCACGTTCAATGGCCAGCGAATGATAGCGAATCACGGTGTAGGGCGAGGGCAAGCCTTTAAACACGTCGCTATTGGTATGGGTAATCTCTGAGGTTTTGCCGTGCATGATTTGCTGGGCGCGAATAATCTTGCCGCCAAACGCCGCGCCGATTGCCTGATGCCCAAGGCACACTCCCAGGATCGGCGTTTTACCGGCGTAGTGTTTGATGACATCAATCGAGATTCCGGCCTCGGCGGGTGAACACGGCCCAGGCGACACGCAGATGTGATCGGGTGCGAGCGCATCGATTTCTTTTAGCGTGATCTGGTCGTTGCGATAGACCCGTACGTCTTGGCCAAGCTCGCCAAAGTATTGCACCAGGTTGTAGGTAAACGAATCGTAGTTATCAATCATCAATAGCATGGTTTGAATCCTGGTCGTGTCAGGGTGCTGCGTTTAAAACGGGTCATCAAGCCCGGTTTGCACTTGTTCGGCCGCGCGTAATACTGCGCGGGCTTTTGCCTCGGTTTCTTGCCATTCGAGTTCAGGGTCAGAGTCGGCCACGATGCCAGCTGCTGCCTGTACGTACAGCATGCCGTCTTTGATAATTCCGGTGCGAATGGCGATCGCGACATCCATTTCGCCACCATAACTCAGGTAGCCCGCTGCGCCACCGTAGATCCCACGGCGCACTGGCTCGAGTTCATCGATCATTTGCATTGCTCGCACTTTGGGCGCGCCCGTCAAGGTGCCGGCTGGAAACGAAGCACGCAAGACATCCATATTGCTCATGCCGGCTTCGAGCGTGCCAGCAACGTTAGACACCAGATGCATCACATGCGAATAGCGCTCGATCACCATGGTGTCGGTCACTTTGACGCTACCGATTTTTGCGACACGACCGACGTCGTTACGGGCCAGATCAATCAGCATGACGTGTTCTGCGCGTTCTTTGGGGTCGGCCAGCAGTTCTTCGGCCAGCGCGGCATCAAGCTCGGGTGTTGCGCCGCGCTTGCGGGTTCCGGCCAACGGTCGAATCGTGATGGTGGTTTCGGGTGCCGAGCCAGCAGGCGCACCTTCTTTAAGAGGCAGGGCCTCTTGGCGCACAAGAATTTCGGGCGAGGCCCCGACCACTTGAAAGTCGCCGAAGTTCCAGTAGTACATATAAGGCGAGGGGTTTAGGCTGCGCAACGCGCGATATAACGACAGCGGCGAATCGCTGAACGGTTTGGTAATCACTTGCCCCACTTGTACCTGCATGAGGTCGCCGGCTGCGATGTACTCTTTTGCGCGCAACACCGCAGCCAGGTAATCGGCCTTGGCAAAATGCCGTTCTTCGGCTGTGACGACACTTGAGTGACTGTAGGGGATTTCAATAGGTTTACGCAGCTTAATTCGTAATTCTTTGATGCGTTGCTGGGCGCGATTAAAGGCCTCGGGCGCAGCCGGATCGGCGTACACCATCAAATAGATGCGCCCCGCCAGATTGTCAACGATCACCAGTTCATCGACTTGCAACAGCAAGATATCGGGCGGGCCTTCGCCCATGCCCGCCGGATAGGGCTTGGTTGCGGGGCCGAGTTTGGGCTCAATGTGCCGCACTGTATCGTAGCCAAAATAGCCTGCTAGGCCACCAGCAAAGCGCGGCATGCCTGGACGCAGGGCTACTTTGAAGCGTGCTTGATATTGCGAAATAAAGGCCAGTGGGTCACCTTGATGGGTTTCAATCACCTTGTCATCACGCAGCACTTCAGTGGTTGTGCCGCGGGCGCGGATTACGTTGCGCGCGGGCAGGCCAATGAACGAATAGCGCCCAAAGCGCTCGCCACCAACGACCGATTCAAGCAGGCACGAGTTTTTGCCACCTTGAGGGCCACTGTGCGCGAGTTTTAGATAAATTGCCAGAGGGGTATCGAGATCAGCATAGGTCTCGGCGACCAGTGGGATCCGGTTATAGCCTTGAGCTGCAAGAGCTTTAAATTCGATTTCAGTCATTTTTTGACAATTCTCGTATGACGGTTTTAAGTATCAAGTGCAACACGGCTGAGGGATCGGCGAAACAATAAAAAAGCCCGGCCATGTTTGGACGGGCTTGGTTTGTATGTTTTAGTCTGGTGGCCTAAGCCTTGAGACTGACTGCTGACAAAACCTTACCCGAGGCAAAAACGCCACCAGCGCCACGAGGCGCCAGTTGCGAGTTGAGTCGGGTTCAGTGATTTCATCTTTAAAAATTCTGTGTTAACGGGCTGCGACCCAGCGTGCGGCCGCTTCAATTGAGTCAACTATAGCATCGACATCAAGCGTTTGCACGCTTTGGCCTTCGTTATACCCGTAGGGGACGGCTAAAACGCTACAGCCCGCGGCGCGCGCCGACTGCGCGTCGTTGATTGAGTCGCCCACGGCAACGCTGCGTGCTGGGACACTTTTTAACAAGCTACAGGCATGCAGCATTGGGGCGGGATGCGGTTTGGCGTGTTCTAGGGTATCGCCACACACCACGGCCTGAAAGTAGGGCGCTAACCCAGTGCGGTCAAGCAGGGGCAGGGTAAATTCGGTTGCCTTATTGGTGACAACCGCCAGACGCAAGCCCATGCCTTTCATTAACTCAAGCCCAGAAATCACGCCCTCAAACATGACCGCTTGCTCGCCATTGACTCGGTGCAGGTTACGAAAATACGACTCGCGCGCACGTTCAAAGAGTTCGGGCGAGATTGAGGCGGGGTCTGCATCAACGGTCAGCATGCGCATCACCAGATTTTTTGCCCCTTTACCGATAAAGGTCGCAATCTGGGCCTGAGGCAGGCTCGATAGCCCAAGTTCTTGGCGCATCGTGTTGGCCGCGTTGGCCAGATCGGGGATGGTATCCATTAAGGTGCCATCCAAATCGAGCAACACAGCGTCAAAGGCTGAAGAGGTTCGGGTCGAGCTAGAGGTGGGTGAAGGCATGAGACAGGATCAAGGTGACGGTTAAAACGCTTAGTTTGTGCGGGTTTCAGCCAGAGCGAGCTGTTCGCGCATCTGCCGAATCACAGCAGAGTAATCGGGTTGGCCAAAAATCGCTGAGCCGGCCACAAAGGTATCTGCCCCTGCGGCACGAATGGCACCAATATTGTCGATTTTGACGCCGCCGTCGACCTCAAGGGCGATCGGCTGACCCCCAGCCTGCACATGAGCATCAATCAGTGCACGCGCCTGGCGCAGCTTATCTAGCGTGCCCGGGATAAAACTCTGACCACCATAGCCAGGGTTGACCGACATTAATAAAACGATGTCGACCTTATCCATCACATGGGTCAGCCAATTCAGGGGCGTGGCAGGGTTAAAGACCAAACCCGCCTGACAGCCCTGATCGCGGATCAGCGCGAGGCTGCGGTCAACGTGTCGCGAGGCCTCGGGGTGAAAGGTGATGATATTGGCCCCGGCCTTGGCAAACGAGGGGATCAGACTATCGACCGGCTCAACCATCAGGTGGACATCAATCGGCACATTGACATGAGGCCGGATCGCTTCACACACCATCGGACCAATGGTCAGATTGGGAACGTAATGATTATCCATGACGTCAAAGTGGATCCAGTCGGCGCCGGCTGCAACAACATTTTTGACTTCTTCGCCCAAACGAGCGAAGTCAGCAGATAAAATGCTAGGTGCAATACGTGCTTTTGGTAGTACGGTCATTTCTGGCATGATGGTCGAACATCAAAATAGGGTAGTTCCATTATTGCAGTTTTCTTTGGATCTCATTGTGAAACCATTTGAGTTAACCGTGGCGGTCGAGCCGCGTTTTGTGCCTGATCAGTCAGATCCGGCAAAGCAACAGTTTGTTTTTGCGTACACGGTTCGTATTACGAACACTGGCGAGCGGCCCGCGCAAGTCATTAGCCGGCACTGGGTCATCAGCGATAGCGAACAAGTTGCCCAAGAGGTGCGTGGTTTGGGTGTGGTGGGTCAGCAACCACTGCTGGGCCCGGGCGAAACCTTCGAGTACACCAGTGGTTGCCCGCTTAAAACGCCGGTTGGTACGATGCGAGGCAGTTATCACTGCGTAGGCGAAAACGGTGTCCCCTTCGAGGTTGAGATACCTGAATTTGTACTGGCCATGCCGCGCACTCTTCATTAAGCGTCAGGCCGAGCCCGCGTCAAAACCTTTAAAAACACTAACAATTAGGTTATTTGCGATGCTACGTATTTTTTTTCGAGCGCTGCTGCTGGGTGTGTTAGCCGTGTTGGCTGCGTGTTCAAGCCCGCCGCCGATACCCGACTCGACTTCGGCGGCAGGTAGCGAAGCGTCGGTCGTTGTGCCTGGGGCTCCAGTGCCCGACAGCGCTGCGCGCGCCTTAAGCGCAAAGTTTGCGGCAGTGGGTTGGGGCGACTTGCCTGGTTGGACGAATGACGATTTGCGCGGCGTTTGGACAACCTTTTTGCGTAATTGCTCTGGGTTGATGCGCCCGACTGCGATGAATTTAGCGGGCCCCACTCGAGCCACGCCGGGTGCCTGGCAAGCGGTTTGCGCGGCGGCCACTGATCCGGCACGCGCGCCTACAGCCAGCAACCCAGAGGCGGTGCGCAAGTTTTTGCAAACCTGGTTGACGCCTTGGCGACTCGATGGTGCAGATGGCAAGCCCGCCAGCAGCATTGTGACGGGCTACTACGAGCCCTTAGTGATCGGGTCGCGTAAGCAAGGTGGGGTCTATCAATGGCCGCTTTATACCGTACCCGCAGATTTGCTGACGATCGATCTGGGTAAGGTGTATCCAGAACTGGCCGGTAAGCGTGTGCGCGGCAAGCTAGAGGGCAATCGGGTGGTGCCGTACGATAGCCGTGCAGCTCTCGAGGCGTCCGCGCGCAAGCCGCCCGTGGTGGTGTGGGTCAACGACCCCGTCGATAATTTCTTTTTGCAAGTACAGGGCTCTGGTCGTGTTCAGTTAAGTGACGGGCCGGGTGCGGGTCAGACAATACGCGTCGCCTATGCTGACCATAATGGGCACCCTTATGTGTCGATCGGTAAATGGCTTGCAGATAAAGGCGAGATGCAACTGTCGCAAACTTCGATGCAAAGCATTCGCGAATGGGCCAAGCGAAACCCTAAGCGTGTGCCTGAGATGCTCAATGCCAACCCTGCCTTGGTATTTTTTAAAGAAGAGCCCATTACTGACCCAGAGATCGGCCCCAAAGGGGCTTACGGTGTGCCCTTGATGGCGCAGCGCTCAATCGCGGTGGATACGACTTTTGTGCCGCTCGGTACGCCCGTCTTTCTGGCAACGACACAGCCTGCCTCGACGCAGGCTATGAATCGCTTGGTTTTTGCACAAGACACGGGTACCGCAATTAAAGGGGCGGCGCGCGCCGACTTTTATTGGGGGTTTGGTGACGCCGCTGGGGCTCAGGCTGGTCGCATGAAACAGGCGGGGCAAATGTGGGTGCTGTGGCCTAAGCAGGCTGGCGCACCGAGTGCGCGATGAATTGCCGATGAATACCCCAATTGTTGTGTGTGGCACGGGGATCGTGGGGCTGGCTACGGCACTGGCGTTGGCGCGGCGCGGCCAGCAGGTCACCTTGCTGGGCCCTCGCCAAACGTTTGCGCCCACGACATCTGAGGCTTTTCACCCACGCGTGTATGCGATTTCCCCGGCAAGCCAACGCTTTTTGGCATCGCTTGGGGTCTGGAATATGCTCGACGCGCAGCGTCTAACCGCAGTGCAAGCGATGGAAATTCACGGCGACGGTGCGGGATTGGTCAATTTAGAGGCCTGGCAGGCAGCGATCCCAGAGTTGGCCTGGATTGTTGAGTCGGGCGAGATCGAGCGCGTGCTAACTCAGGCGGTACAGATTTTTGGCTTGAACTGGGTGACTGAAAAATTTGCGATTTATAGCAAAGCGGGTGATACCGACCGCTCTGCGCCCAATGCTTCGCTCCAACACTTGCCCTGCCTTACGACCGACCAAGGCACCGTTTTACAGGCCGAACTGTTCATCGCGGCCGATGGAGCTCAGTCGCCTTTACGCATCGCCGCTGGCTTGCCCGTCGAGGTCAAACCCTACGATGTGACGGCAATCGTGGCACATTTGAACTGCACACGTCCGCACCAGGGTACGGCCTGTCAATGGTTTAACGAGCAAGGCGTGCTCGCTTTACTACCGATGCCCGATACCCAGGCAGGTTCACAAGTATCTTTAGTTTGGTCGCTCAAAGAGGCGCTCGCCCAAGAGTTGCTCGCGCTACCTGCGTCAGAGCAAGCCACCCAAGTGAGTGTACGCCTCGCCACGCTCACTGCGGGGCGCTTGGGTGCGCTAACGCTTCGTGGTCCGCTTCACGCTTTTCCCTTATCGTTAAATCAGTCGCCTATGGTTGGCGAGCGCATCGCTCTGGCCGGAGACGCGGCCCATCGCGTGCATCCACTTGCCGGGCAGGGATTAAACTTGGGACTGGGCGACGTCGAGGCCTTGGTCAGCGTGCTTGCCCAGCGCGAAGCGTTTCGCAGTGCCGGTGATGCGATGGTATTAAGGCGTTATCGCCGCGCGCGGGCTGAGCCCGTGTTGGCGATGCGGGTTGTAACAGATGGGTTGCATCGTCTATTTGAGGCGCAAAGCGCTCCGGTGGGATGGTTGCGTAATATTGGTATGTCGGCAGTTCAACGGTTGCCGATGCTGAAGCGGTATTTAATCGCGCAGGCCTCTCGCTAGATATCGTGTCGCAGAAACTATCGATTAGGAGCAGTACGCTTGAAAAAATTATTGAACGTTAAATGGCTTGCCGCCTTGTGCCTGTTGAGCAGTTTTTCTGTGACCTGGGCACAAAAAGCCCCTGTCGTTGAGGCAAACCTCGAGGCTAAAGCGCTGGCAGTGCAAAAACTTTTTGCAGAGCGTTTCGGTAACCCACCGATCAATGGCGTGCGCCTGACCCCATATGGCCTGTACGAAGTGCAGTTGGGTATGGATTTGGTTTACACCGATGAAAAAGTGAATTTCGTTTTAGATGGCACACTTATTGACGCTAAGACTCGTCGAGACATTACCCGCGAGCGTCAAGACTCTTTGGCACAACTGCCCTTTGATCAATTACCGTTTGAGTTGTCGTTCAAGCAGGTGCGCGGAGATGGTTCGCGCAAAATGGCAATCTTTGAAGATCCAAATTGCGGCTACTGTAAACAGTTACGAAAATCGATCGAAAGCCTCGATAATGTCACCATTTTTACTTTTCCGTACCCAATCTTGTCACCAGACTCAACGCAAAAAGTTCGTAATGTGTGGTGCGCAACGGATCGCTCTGCGGTGTGGGATGCCTGGATGATTCAGAATAAAGTGCCCGCCACGCTGGATTGCGAAGTGCCGATTGATCAGATGGTGGCGCTCGGCCAAAAGCTGATGGTACGGGGCACACCCGGGTTATTTTTTGCCGACGGCTCAAGGGTGGGTGGAGCCATTCCCAAAGAAGAGATTGAAAAACGATTACAACAGGCGATGTGAAAACGCGCCGGTGACGCAGTTATTTTGTATCAACAAAAATTAGGAGCATTTGATGCGTATTGCCGTACTAGATGATTATTTGAAAGTTGCCCCCAACATGGCGAAGTGGGATAGCCTGAACGCGGATGTCAGTTTTTTTTCTGAATATATACAGCCTGCCGATATGGCCAAGACCCTCGAGGCGTTCGATGTGATTGTGGCCATGCGCGAACGCTCTGCGTTTCCGGCAACGTTGATTAAAGCCTTGCCTAACTTACGCTTGCTGGTCACTACCGGCATGCGCAATAGCTCGGTAGACATGGTTGCTTGTCGCGAGCAAGGTATCGATGTTTGCGGCGCCCCAGGCGATCCAAAAAGTACGGGTGCCACGGCTGAACTCGCCTGGTCATTGTTGCTTGCACTGTTTAAGCAGATCCCTAAAGAAGCGGCCAATATGCAGCAAGGCTTGTGGCAAACCAGCATGCCTCCTACGCTTGAAGCCAAGCGTCTGGGTTTGGTTGGCGCGGGTCATTTAGGCCAGTGCGTTGGTCGCGTCGGTTTGGCGTTTGGGATGGAGGTTGTGGCCTGGAGCCCAAACCTGACCGAAGAGCGCGCAGCCAAAGCCGGCGTGAAGCTCGTGTCTAAACAAGAACTCTTTGCAACCTCAGATGCGATCAGCGTGCACATGGTGTTAAGCGATCGCTCGCGCGGCATTGTCGATGCGGCAAGTTTGCAAATGATGAAATCGACCGCCTACTTGATCAACACGTCACGCGCCGGTTTGATCGATCAGCCAGCCTTACAAAAATTATTGATCGACGGAAAAATCGCTGGTGCTGGGCTTGATGTCTATGACGCTGAACCTCTGGCCGCAACCGACGTCTGGCGCAAAACACCGCGTACGTTGCTGACTCCACACCTTGGTTATGTCACACCCGAAAACTTTGCAGTTTTTTACGCCAACGTTGTCGCTGATATTCAGGCCTGGGCTTCGGGAAGTCCGATTCGAGTGCTGAACTAATGCAACCAGTCTTGCCTGTTCATGTCGTCGCGCGACTGCTACTTATTTTATTGTTAGCCGCCGGAGTTTATTTTTTTAGCGGCTTTGTCGTGCCAGTACTGGCAGCCCTGATCATCGGGTTTGCCAGTTGGCCGCTTTATTCAAAATGGGTTCAGGTGTGCCGCGGCCAGACAACCTTAGCGGCAAGTGTGGCCCTGGTTTTTATTTTGGTCGGGCTTGTCGTGCCCCTGTCGATTGCTTTGTACTACTCGGTCAACGAAGCCAGCCATCTACTGGCTTGGCTGTTGGCGGCCAATCGACAGGGCGTTGGAGCCCCTGCCTGGATTGTTGCCTTGCCCTACGTGGGTGAAAGATTGGGTCATTACTGGGCTGAATTCTTGGGGCAACCTCATGCGCTGGGTGGCTTGGTTGAGATGATCAGCGGGCAACACATTGGCAATATTTATAGAGTCATTTTGTCGGCAACCGGCAACGCGTTTCACATTATGTTGACGCTCTTGTTTATGCTGATCACTTTGTTGTTTGTGTATAAAGATGGCCATCGCATGGTCGGCCAGCTTGATGTATTGGGCGAGCGCGTCTTGCCGTTGAGATGGCAGCGTTTTTCTCGAGTCATCCCAGCAACCATTAGCGCGACGGTGACCGGCATGGGGCTAATCGCCATTGGCGAGGGTGTAGTGTTAGGCGTTGCGTATTGGATCGCCGGTGTGCCTTCACCAGTATTACTTGGTGTCATTACCGCTTTTATGGCGATGATTCCAGGCGGAGCTCCGCTGTCGTTTACTTTGATCTCGTTATATCTGGTGGGCTCGGGAGCTCCAATCGCCGGAGCAGGTTTGTTTGCCTGGGGCACCGTTGAATTGTTTATCGTCGACAAAACCTTACGCCCTCGTTTGGTTGGCGGTCCGGTCAAGTTGCCCTTCTTGCCAACGTTCTTTGGCCTGGTGGGAGGCGTAAAAACCATGGGGATCGTCGGGCTGTTCATCGGCCCGGTGCTGATGGGCCTGATGGTGGCGCTATGGCGTGAGTGGGTGTTTGACGTTAAGGCTGCGCAATCTGAGCGCTGAAATATCGATGTCGCTTAACAGGTCGATCAACGCCGAGACCGAACCTACTTGCATTTTTGCGAGTACGCGCGAGCGATGAAGCTTGATGGTGGCTGCAGCCGAACCATCGGCTGTGGCGATTTGTTTGTTTGTTTTTCCGACAATAATGGCGTCGAACACTTCGCGCTCGCGAGGGGTTAGTGTTGCATAGCGCTTCTCGACGGCAAGCGTTTTTATGAACAGGGCATGATTGGCTCGATCTTTTTCAAGCGCTTGATCGACGGCGGTTAAGAGCTCTTGCATTGAAAAAGGTTTTAGCAAAAAATCGCTTGCACCTTGTTTCATCGCTTGCACGATTTGCGCTGGCAGGCTCTCACCGCTGATAAAAATGGTGGGTGTGGTCCAGCCGTGTTTGGCTAAATCGAGCTGCAAGTCTGCCCCGTTTTGGTTCGGCATACGCATATCAAGCAGCAACACGGCGGGCGAGACTTGCGTGGCGTGTTTCAGAAATTCATCAGCACTTGCGTACGCGTTTACTGAAAAACCCTGGCGCTCTAGCATCCCTGTCAACGCACTTCTAACTGACGCGTCATCGTCGACAAGAAAAATATGACCAGCGGTTTTGACTTGCATGTGGTGACACCTAAGTTATTCACGTAGGGTACAAAAAACTAGCGCCTTATGAAATACGCTAATTAGCATATTTCATAAGGCATTGACCTCTGCGCGGCCTGCCTCAACGGCGAATTTTGCCAAGACAAATGCCTGCGATGTTGGATCGCGCGCATCGTGTACCGCGACGAGTGTGGTGGTCAGTTGCTTAGGTGTCAGCTCAACAACGCCATAGCCGCGTGACGCAGCATTGGCAAAGATAAAGTGCGGATTGGTTTCAAGCTGTTTAGCAAGCTGAGTGGGCGTGGCATTTGATAAAGAAGTAATGCTTGTGCCGCAAAATTCGACGCCAATCGCTTCGCAATCTGGATTGTTGTAATCCGACAATACGTGCCCCACCCAGTTCTCGTGGATGTCGCCACCTAAGATGACAGGGTTGCTCAGGCGCGTTTGAAGCATCGAATCCGTCAGGCGCCGGCGTGCTGCCGGGTAACCATCCCAACCATCATTTCTGAGCAACTGCGCTCCGGTGGTGCTGTAGTTGCGTCGGCCAAACAAGGTTTGTTGACCCAGTAAGTTCCAGCGACTGCGAGACGTTGCAAACTGTTGAGTCAGCCAGCGCTCTTGGGCATCGCCCAGTAACGTGCGTTGCGGTTGATTGAAGCTTTCGCATTTGCTAGGGTCAACGCGTGCAGAGCCTGCGCGTGCGTTAGGCGTACAAGCTTGAACGTCGCGATATTGCCTGTCGTCAAGCGTGTAGAGTGTTGCCAAACGCCCATAGGGCACGCGGCTAAACACCCGCGCCTCATCACCTTGCCCCGAGAGTAGCTTGTCAAAGCTCGCGCGAGTGACGGGCATGTTTTCATAAAACGCCTGGTAGGCAGCCCGCCGGCGTGCCATAAAGTTTTCTACTGGTGTACCCGACAAACCCTCGTGCGTGCCTGCATAGTCGTTTTGAACTTCGTGATCGTCCCAGGTTACTAGCCAAGGGTAGGCTGCGTGAATCGCTTGTAAATCTGGATCAGATTTGTGTAGTGCGTAGCGACTTCGGTAGCCCTCTAGTGTTGTGATCCAGCCGCCAGTCGTAGGTCGCACGTCGATGGGACGCGACGAAGGGTATTCGTAAATGTAGTCGCCCAAAAACAGCACAAAATCAAGATTTTCGGCGAGCATATGCCGGTATGCGCTGTAATAGCCGTTGCCCCATTGCTGGCACGAGGCGTAGGCTAAACGTAAGCGGTTCACTTCGGCCTGTGGCGCCGGAAAGGTGCGAGTGCGCCCTGTTGTGCTCGTCGCGGCGCCTGCAATAAACCGATAAAAATAGGCACGCCCAGGTTCGAGTCCCATGACTTCGGCGTGTACAGAGTGCCCAAGTGCGGCTGTGGCTTGTACAACACCCGTTGCAGCGATGCGACTGAACTGCTCGTCATGGGCAAGCTGCCAGGTGACTGCCACGGGTTTGGTGGTGAGCGCGGCGGCCTCAAGGGCCGGAGCGCCCAGGCGGGTCCAGAGCACAATTGAGTCACTCGTGGGTGAGCCACTGGCGACGCCCAAACTGAAAGGATTTGCCGACCAAGATTGTTGAGCTATCCCAACACTTGGTAACCCCCAAAGGGCCGCCGAAGCACCGGCAATCTTAAGAAGCTCACGGCGCTGCATTGCTTGTGACCTTGAAAAACGCGGCGTATTCGGCGAGCGGTATCGCGGCTATCAAAACAGCGCTGCCGCTCCAAACATCGCAAAGATTCCAAAACCTACAGCCACAATGCCCAGACCACCGGCCAACCAGGCCAACAGCATCACATTCGTGATGATCGAAGAAGACGCTAGTACGATCGCGACTTGCAATACGCCCGACGAAATTTCGAGGTTGTGATACTTGTGGTTGGCAAGTTCGCCTAGCGCTTGTGCCTTTTTTGCACGGTCGGCAAGCTCTTTACGACCTTCGCCAGTTTCTGGCTCAGTGTCGTAGCGTTTCGCGGTCTCAGCCCATTTTTTTATCTGCGCAACAGTTTTGGGGTCTTCAGCGTTCGGGCTGATTTGTGCAGCTTGCACAGCAACGTCAGTGGTTGTTTTGCGAATTGACTTTGCTTGAAAAAATGCCCATAAGTTAGATGCTTCAACTTGCTTGGTAATGACTTCAGTTTGATAGGCTTTACTTAAAGTTTCGCTAATCGCTAAAAATAAGGCCAGCACTGCAATCAAGAGTGCAACTTTTTTATTTGAGGGATCAACGTGTCCGTGTCCTGACATGGCGGGGCTCCTTAGAGTAAAAGGGTTGGTTAAGTTGGATAAGTGCCGGGCAGCAAAATACTTTTATCGACCGTTTCAATATCAGTGCGTCCACAAAAAGCCATCGTCAGATCAAGCTCTTTATGCAAGATTTCGAGTACTTTTTTGACGCCGGTTTCGCCCATGGCGCCCAAGCCGTATAAAAAGGCGCGACCGATATAACAACCTTGGGCACCAAGCGCCCGCGCTTTTAAGATGTCTTGACCGCTGCGCACGCCGCCATCCATATGGATTTCAATTTGTTTGCCAACAGCCTCAACGATTGCCGGTAATGATTCGATGCTTGAGGCTGCACCATCAAGCTGGCGCCCACCGTGATTGCTCACGATCAGCGCGTCGGCACCGCTGTTCAGCGCCATGCGGGCATCCTCTACGTCTTGAATCCCTTTCAAGATCAGTTTGCCGCCCCACAGCTTTTTGATCCAGGCCACGTCATCCCAGTTCAGTCGTGGATCAAATTGCGAGGCAGTCCACTCGCTGAGCTTACTCATGTCGCTGACGCCCTGAACATGCCCAACGATATTGCCAAACTGACGGTTTTTAGTACCAAGCATCCCCATCGCCCAGCGTGGCTTGGTAGCAATATCAAGCATAGTGGCCAGGGTCATCTTGGGTGGTGCACTTAAACCATTTTTTAAATCTTTATGGCGTTGCCCTAGTATTTGCAAATCAAGAGTTAAAACCAGAGCCGAGCAGTTGGCGCGTTTTGCGCGCTCAATCAAGCGCTCGATGAAGCCTCGATCTTTCATCACATAAAGCTGAAACCAAAACGGATGATGGTTGGTGCCCTCAGCGACCGCTTCAATTGAGCAAATGCTCATGGTTGATAACGTAAAGGGGATGCCAAATTCTTTCGCGACTTTAGCGGCCAGGATTTCGCCATCGGCGTGTTGCATGCCGGTCAAGCCGGTTGGTGCGATTGCCAAAGGCATAGCAACCTTTTGACCGATCATTTTGCTGACGGTTGAGCGGTTTTCCATGTTGATCAAAATACGTTGGCGTAATTTGATTTTTTGAAAGTCACTTTCGTTGGCGCGATACGTGCTTTCTGTCCATGAACCAGAGTCGGCATAGTCATAAAACATGCGCGGCACGCGCTTTTTTGCCAAAACGCGCAAGTCTTCGATGTTGGTGATCACACTCATGGGGCAGGTCTCCGCAGGCCGTTGGCAATTGCTAAATTTGTGAGTTAGTTTAACGGAATGCGGTGCAATTCTCGCTAGTTAACATATGGATATCAAGCGATTGCAGCTTTTTATACTTTTAGCTTGAAAGGACTGAAATTGGTGTTGCGGTCGTAATAGTCTTCGTTTTCTTTTCGTTTCAAAAACGCAACAATCCGATAGGTTAGGGGGGTGGCTAGTATTTCCCAGCCGGTTTTGAGCAGATATTGCGAGATGGCGACTGCTACGAGTTGGTCGGTGGGCCAAATGCCATAAAAGGCGATTAAAAAAAACAACGACGAATCCACCAGCTCGCCTAAAGCGGTAGAGCCGATCATGCGCGCCCAAAGGTGTCGTGGGCGTAGCCATAGACCTCGGTCAAAATATCGCCAAACAAATAGGACAGTGGGAAAAAAAGCACACCCGCGCCAAACAGCACTGTGCCAAAGATCGGCACGGTGACTTGCGCGACCTTACCGGTGCCAATCAGGTTTGAACACAATAAGACCGTGACAAAGGCGACGACGATTAAATCGTAGTAGCGGTACGAACGTCGGACTGGGGCAACAGGGGTGGCTGAACATTGCATGACGAAGCTTTTTAAAAGTTGAACCACAAGGGCGCTCATTTAGAGTCGCTATCTAGCGGCTGAAGCGTGAAGTTGCTCGCGACCAGCGAAATCGTAACGCAAACGCCAGCCGCAGGCGTCATCCTCAAAGAGTTTAGGTTCAAAGATCAGCCAAGGTCGAACTGCGAAAATGCTTGTCGCGTTGGGCAGGGTTTGGCTTGTCGTGGTACGCTGCCTTCCACGTTTTCAGGCTTTCTTGCGACCTTTAAAAAGACTTCATCTATGACAGCAGCGCACGCCCCTGAGCACTTGATTGATTCTCGCTATGCGTTTTGGCGACTCGTCAAAGCGCTGGTCATCATGGTGATGGGCAGCAGTTGTATGTTTATCGTGTCGGTCGTATTGCCCGAAGTTCAAGCAGAGTTTGGTGTCTCGCGTTCAGAGGCCTCGCTGCCCTCAACCCTTTTGTGGATTGGCTTTGGTGCCGGCGGTTTACTGATGGGGCGCGTGTCTGATCGCTGGGGCGTTTGGATGTGCTTGTTTATCGGTGCAGCGGGTTTGTTGATCGGCTTTATCTGGGCAGCGCATACCAAGGATATCCTTGTGTTTGCCTTGGTGCACGGCGTATTTTTAGGTTTTTTTGGCGCTTCTGCAACCTTCGCGCCCTTGGTGGCGGATACTTCTCTGTGGTGGAACAAGCGCCGCGGGATCGCGGTTGCGGTGTGTGCAAGCGGCAATTATCTAGCCGGTGCGATTTGGCCACCTTTGACGCAATGGGGGGTTTCGACCATTGGGTGGCGCGATACTTATGTTTGGGTGGGCTTGGTGTCAGGGGTCAGCATGGCCTTGCTGGCATTTTTGATGCGACGCCGCCCTCCTTTGGCGCAAGTGTCCGTGTCAGCCAGCAATCACGTGGCAGGT
Source organism: uncultured beta proteobacterium (assembly GCA_903932425.1). GTDB lineage: Bacteria > Pseudomonadota > Gammaproteobacteria > Burkholderiales > Burkholderiaceae_B > Zwartia. The sequence goes on from CAIZGG010000271.1 coordinate 21,599, forward strand.
GTGCCCAGACCGTTTGGCCTGAACATCAATCACGCACAGTTGTTGATGTGCGTGGCGGGCCTGGCGTGTTGTGTGGCCATGTCGATGCCGCAGGTACACATCGTGGCCTATTGCGCTGACTTAGGCTATGGCCCTGCGCGTGGCGCCGAAATGTTGGCATTGATGCTTGGCTGCGGCATTGTGAGTCGTTTGATTTCAGGTGCGATTTGCGATCGCATCGGCGGCATCCGGACCCTGTTGCTGGGCTCGGCCTTGCAAGGTATTGCTCTGTTTATGTTCTTGCCTTTTGATGGGCTCGTATCGCTTTATTTAATCTCTGCGCTCTTTGGCTTGTTTCAGGGAGGCATCGTGCCTTCGTATGCCATTATCATTCGTGAATATTTTCCGGCTGCCGAGGCGGGTCGGCGCGTGGGCTCGGTGATTATGTGCACCATGTTTGGTATGGCGCTTGGTGGCTGGATGTCGGGTAAGATTTTTGATCTAACCGGTTCTTATCAAATGGCGATGATCAATGGCATCGGCTGGAACCTGTTAAACCTGAGCATTGCAAGCTTTTTGTTTTGGCGAGTTCGACGCGCGGCGCGTCTCTAAATAACAAGGCGCTTTGTGCCACGAGGGTGCGCGGCTCTCGCTCGTGTCGCTTAAGTGGCGCCACAGGCCTGCCTAGCGTTGCTTAGGCGGCCTCGTTATAACGCTTAGCGAGCACCGCCCTGTAGCGCTGCTCGAGTTCGTCGAGGTTGGCGATGCTGATCCCCATGTCGCGCACAAGACCATCTTCAAGCCCGTACACCCAGCCATGTACAGTCACACTTTGGCCGCGCGCCCAGGCATCTTGTACGCTAGTTGTCTGGCACACGTTCACGACTTGTTCAATGACGTTCAGTTCACACAAGTGATCGAGCCGTTGCTGACTATTGATGACACGCCCAAAGTACGAACCGTGTTTATCATGCACATCTTTGACGTGCCGTATCCAGTTGTCGGCCAGACCCACGCGAATATTTTCAAGCGCCGCGCGAACACCAGCGCAACCATAGTGCCCGACAACAATAATATGCTTGACCTTAAGCTGATCGATTGCAAACTGAATCACCGACAAGGCGTTTAAATCAGTGTGAACCACCACGTTCGCGATGTTGCGATGAACGAACACCTCGCCTGGCGCCAAGCCAGTGATCTGATTGGCGGGCACGCGTGAGTCAGAGCAACCGATCCAAAGATATTCAGGAGATTGCTGGTTGGCGAGTCGCTTGAAAAAATCTGGGTCGCTGGTGCGAACCGAATCAACCCATTGCTGATTCTTTTCAAATAAAACGGTCAGGTGGTGAGGATTATTGAGCGCTGACATCTCGGCTTACTCAGCCGCCCCAGCCGCTTTGAGCAACTGTTGTGCCTTGATAAACGAGGCGTCGTCTAGCAGGTTGCGGGTAGATTTTGCCGGTGCGTCTGCCATCAGGCCTTTGGGCATGACGAATTCAAGGTAAGAGTTCGCAAGGACGCGTACGTCTGGCCCTTCGGTGCTTAAGGTGAAGCCCACGACGTCTTTGTACTGCAACGCCCACTCATTATTGATCATCGCGGTAATCATTGCGTTGCGTTGTGGATCGATCTCAGGGCTGGTGCACGTGATTTCATTTTTGTCAGTTTGAATGCGCAGGCGATTCTTTGAGCAGGCACTCATCAGATTATTTTTCACGATGCTGGCATCGGCATTTTTAAAGAGACCCGTCGCCATCCGAGCCGGGGGCGGCTTGACAGGGCCATCGGCAGCGCAGCCGATCAACGCCAGACTAGAACAACACAACAAAGAGGCTAAGGCAAAGGTACGCATACGTGATCGCTATTTCGAAGTGCTAAATATTGAGGCTTGGCAAGCGCGGCTTACGCCATCACTTCGCCACCATTCACGTCCAGTGTAATCCCAGTAATAAAAGCTGAGTCGTCTGACGCTAAAAAAGCTATCGCCGCCGCGATATCTTGCGGCTCGGCGTGACGGCGTAACGGGATGCTTTCGAGCAGCGCGGCGCGCTCTTCCGAAGTTTTGCGAGCCTCCCAGCGCGCCTTGGTGCGCGGTGTCATCACAAGACCGGGGCACACACAATTGACCGAAATACCCTTGGGCCCATATTCGGCGGCAAGTTGTCGGGTCAGTGCGCTGATAGCACCTTTTGATGCCGCATAGTTTGCGCCTGCGACCCGACTACTAAAGCGGCCAGCTTTTGACCCAACGTTCACGATGCGCCCGTGTCCGGCAGCCGTCATGAGTGGCAGGGCTTGCCGACATGCCCATACGGTACCCATAATGTTTAGATCAAGCACCCGCTTCCAGTCGTCATCTGACTCTTGTTCAAAGAGTGCCGGTGTCTGCAACGATCCGCCGGCATTGTTGACCAAGATATCGAGACGCTTGTCGCTTGCGTAAACCTGTGCGATCGCATCTTTGATCGAGGCTGCATTCGAAGAGTCCATCAGCACCCCTTGAATCACGAGCCCTTGGGCCGATGCCTCGCCCAGCGCCTCGGCCATCGCAGCCTCGTCACGACTGGTAATCCACACCTTGGCACCCTCGGCCGCCAAGCGTAACGCGCTTGCCCGCCCGATTCCGCGTGCACCACCGTTGATGAAGACGGTGCGGTCTTTTAGGCGGGGGGCGATGAAAGCGGTCATATTGTTCTCGCTGCGTGTGAAAGATGCCAGTTATGCATGTGGCGTTAAAGGCTTTGTCCGCCATCAACAGCAATGGTTTGCCCAGTGACCCAAGAGGCCAGATCGCTGGCTAAAAAGGTGGCGACTGTTGCGATTTCTTCGGGGATGCCAAAACGCCCTGTTGGGATGCCGGCGAGAATACGTTCGTAGAGCTCGGGCTTATCGCGCTTGGCGATGTCCCAGGTGCCGCCCTCAAAGAAAATCGAGCCAGGGGCAATGCAGTTTACGCGGATCTTTTTGCCCGCATAGGTCAGTGCCTGTGTTTGGGTGTACTCGATTAAGGCGGCCTTGATGGCACCGTAGGGAGGGGTGCGCACGCTTGCCCCAAGGCCAGAAATCGACGAAATGTGCAAGATGCTGCCGCCGCGTGCCTCGAGGTAAGGCATGGCAGCGTGACAGGCACGCACGGTTGCCATCAAATCGATTTGAACGCTGACGGCCCAGCCGGCTTCGTCATCGGTACGGCCAAAGCCAGAGGCGTTGTTGACCAGAATGTCAATACCGCCTAAAGACTGAGCCGAGGCCTCGACCCACTGTTTAATGGCGTTGGCATCGCCCAAATCGCACGAGGTCGCAAGCACTTTATGGCCGTGCTTGTTTAGCGCAGCCTCTGCCTGGCGCAAGGGGCCTTCGCTTCTGGCACAGATTGACACATCTGCACCGGCTTGTGCATAAGCGTCTGCGATCGCCAAGCCAATGCCGCGGCTGCCACCCGCAATTAACGCGCGCTTTCCAGTTAAATCAATTTTCATCGTTGTCTCCGTGAAGTCTCGCCGCTGACGGCGAGGGGGTAGGGTGTCTCAAGCAGGATTAGAAATACTATTACGCTGACCGCCGGATCTTAATCGTTTAGCGGCAATTCAATCATAAACGTCGTTGACCAGCCTGGGTGCTTCTCTAGATAAAGGCGACCTTTATGCCTTTCAACGATGTGCTGACTGAGCCATAGCCCCAAGCCTATGCCAGTAAACTTCGTTGTGCTCAGCAGATTAAAGATGGACGTCTGCAGGCTTGGATCAACGCCTTTGCCTGTGTCAGAAACGCTCAAATAGACGAACTTGTCTTTTTTACTGATACCGATCTCAATGTGTCGTTCATTTTCTTTTGTGTCTGAGAGTGCCTGAATGGCGTTGTTTAACAGATTTAAGAGTACTTGCTGAAACTCTTGAATATTGACCGAAACACGACAGCTGCCACTTAAGGGGTATTTTTGAACGAGCGAAATATTTTCTTTTTTTGCTAAAGGTATAAATAATTTTTCGAGCGATGAGACAAGCTCAACGAGGTCAACGCGTTGTGCCATCAAGGCAGTTTTTGCAAACACTTGCTTGAGAGAAGCGATGATCTCAGAAGCGCGTTTGTTATCGGACAAGATCCTAGAGATGAGTTCACGCTCAAGCAGTGGATTTTTCACCGCGCTCGACAGTTCCATCTGTAGGCACTCAGCATTGAGTTGTATCGCGCAGAGCGGTTGATTCAACTCGTGCGCAAGCGCGGCTGACAGTGCTCCCACTTCAGCAGATTTTTTTGCCTGAATGAGTGAGTTCACCAATTCATTGCGCTCATCGAGCAGGCGTTCGATTTCAATTTTTTCTTCAGTCTGCATGGACAGCGCGCTCTCTTTGGAGCGCAGGTTGTCGATCATTTCACGGCGCTCGGCCAATTGCCGTTGCGCATAGAAAGCGCCAGTACCAAAAAACTTTAAGAGAATTGCTGCGAGCCCTGCCCAGCGCAAAAGTCGCGAAAATGACGCTTCGTCAAAAATGTTGAGAGCCTGACTCATATCGCTGTTGAGCGTGATAGCCATGCGGACCAACGCGAGTAATATACTCACCATCACGCAAAACAGAAGAAATTTTAATATGTGCGAACCTCTTGCATAAATGAGGCGAGCAAGTTCATAGCCCTGCCAAATCAGGCAAATTTCAAATATCGCGCTGACAAAGACCACACGCTCAGTAAAGCCAGAGTGTTGCCGAAGGGTTTCATAGCCGATGCATAGCATAACCAGCGCTGCCCATACTGCTGCGACAAGCGGTTCTTGAATGGGTTGACGCCACGAGCGAAACTGTAAAGCGCTAAAAAGCATGGATCCCATGATGGCGATATTGGCAGGCGTCTGTAAGGTCGAGTGCGACCAAGGTATCAGAGCAAATGTCAAGGAAGCTACGGCGTAAAGCCCAACCGAAAGACCCCACCAGTTGTACAAGATCTTGTCGTTTGTTTCCTGGGCGAACGAAGAAAAAACAACGAGCAAACCAAAGCCCAGCAGCGCAAAAAGTATGAGAATAAATTGATCAGTCGCTTGCATGTTTGCCTGAGTTCAGAAGATAAGCGCAGGTGCGCCGCTTAAAGAGTTTGCCCGCCTTGGGGTGCGGTTTCACCAGCGGCCGCGTCATTAAGCTCAATGGCAATTTCACGAAAGCGGGCTTCGGTCTGGCTAAAGGCAGCAACGATGTCTGGATCGAATTTTTTACCTGCCAGGCGGTAAATCTCGGCACTCGCAGCTTCGTGCGTCCAGGCTTTTTTGTATATGCGCTCGGTGGTTAAGGCGTCGTAGACGTCTGCCAATGCCATCAAGCGGGCTTCAAGCGGGATCTTGGCGCCTACGAGTCCACGAGGGTAGCCGCTGCCATCCCAGTTCTCGTGGTGTCCGCCCGCAATGTTGGCGGCGATGTTGAACAAGGAGTTCGCTCCGCGGTCAGTGCCCGCAGCCGCTAACAAAATAGTCTCGCCCAGCATGGCATGGGTTCGCATGATGACGGTCTCATCCGCGGTGTGACGACTCGGTTTGAGCAAAATCTGATCCGGGATACCGACTTTACCCAGGTCATGCAAAGGCGCAGCAAGAGTAATTTGCTCCATCATTGAGTCAGAGAGTTGTTCGCTGTAGCGCTCAGAGTGCCTGATGACTTGCGCAAGGGTCTTGACGTAAAGCTTGGTGCGTTGAATATGCAAGCCCGTCTCGTTATCGCGCGTTAAGGCGAGCTCAGTCATCGAATCAACCATTTGTCGATGCATGCTTTCCAACACGGATTGACTGATCTGTTGGTGCTCAGTTAACAACTCTTGCAGCTTGCGATTTGCGTTTTCATATTTTGAAACGTCGGTGTAGGTGCGTACGACGCCTCCTGACGCCATTGGGTACGTTTGAATCTCAATGTAGCGGCCGTCTGAGTCTTTTCTTACGTAATGTCGCCTGACGTGTTCATCCACGTTGACGCCGCGCGAAACAATATACGCACGCGTTTCAGGCGAGATATCACCTGGGTCCCTAAAATCACCCCGATCAATTTGAAACTGTACGACCTCTGGCAAGGTTGGGTAAGTTTCAATGAAAGAGCGGGGTAGATTTAACAGATCGCAGTACTGCTGGTTGAAAAGCTTGTGGCGATTATCTTTGTCAATGACAGAGAGGCCCTGCGGGATCGCCTGCAGTGTGCTGTCAAGAAAGAGGGTCTTTTCAGTCAGTTCGTTGTTCACCCTGTTGAATATTTTTAAAAAGCTTCCGAGTGTGAGGCTAATCATGCCACCCGCTAAGGCGAGGCGTGCCAGCGTGACGCTATCCAGGCCGTATTTGAACAACAACACACCTAGAGCGGTGGCCACACCGGCTGCACTCAACGCATACGCAGGGGAGAGGGGTAAACGTATAAAAAGTACAGGAATCGATGCAAACACCCACATCACAGCGTAGGGGTTAACAAACCAGATTCCGAGGCAGGCGAAGCTGATTGTTAAGAGCGGTATCAAGCCGTTCGACATAAATGTTCGCGCGCGGTAATGCAGTGACCAAAGGTCTGCAAGCACGAACACAAGTACGGTACTTGTTAGCGTGAGCGACGACACAACCTGAAAGCCTGGATGCCCTGGCAGTAGCCTGATCACAGTAAACAATAGCAACCCGCCTGCGTAAAAAAGATCAATGATCTTGTACGCTTGTATCCACTCTGATGCGTGTGAAGTCGACGAAGGGGTGCTCATGTTGATATGTCCAGAGGTTAGCTCCCTTACGCCAATGGGGCGACATGCAGGCCATGCACACGATGCTTCTGAATCAACTGTGCAACTAAGCCCGAGGCCTTGGCCTGCTCAAGAAAGTCGAACAAGAATTGCGCTGCGACGGCATCACCTTTGCGTGTGCTGGCACCTTGCTGCACCATCGTGAATTCACCGTCAACGATACGTGTGCCCGGGATTTTTTTAATATCCACTTCAAGCCCAACGCGTAAGCCCGCAAGTGCCTCGAGCTTGCCTGTTGTGAAGAGTTCAATCGTGGCGTCAAAGCCTTCGGCCTCGATGAGTTGCGCGTGTTTGATGTTACGGTTGAGCCATAGCCCGTAGGCGCTGCGTGCAGGGACCGCGATGCGAACCCCAGCGCGATCTACCTCAGCGGCCTGTTTAATGGTTGACGCTTCGGGTACCAAATAGGTCGCTTGAATCTCAACGTATGCGGGAGTGAAGGTCACCTTCGCAGCGCGATCTGGATCGGCACCTACAAAGCCAATATCGCAAGCATTACTGCCAACGGCATCGACCAAAGCATCTTGGCTTTTAAACGGAATCAGTTTGAGAGGCACGCCGAGTTTTTGCGCAATGGCACGACAAAGATCAGGCGAGACGCCATCTGGGTCGCCTTCGGGTGTCTTACCAGTAATTAGTAAAAAGTTTCCGGTATACACGCCGCAGCGCAACGTGCCCGTGGGTGCAAGTGCTTGAAGAATATCTGGTGTCATCATTGTTTTTTGAATTGTTTAGTCGGGATTACAATCTTGGCGTGGCGTTTGAGGGTATGCCTGAAAGAGTATGTTGGGTCGGCAAGCTATCGGCTCTCTTTATGTCTAAACAAGACTCACCGTATATGCAAACAGTATAAGGTTAAGCTGCCACAAACGAAAGTAAAGCAATAACAAGGGTCGATGAGAGGATCGTAATTGAAGGAACAACAGCGGTTGATTGAATTGCACGGCTTGGTCCCTCATCCCGAAGGGGGCTTTTATGCAGAAGTGCATCGCGCCAGCCACCGCGTGCTGATTGGTTCAGCGGGGCACGAACGATCGGCCTACACGAGCATTTATTATTTGCTGGGAGGCGAAGATTTTTCCTCTTGGCATCGAATCCAGTCTGATGAAACGTGGTTTTTTCACTCGGGTTGCGATTTGGCAATCTACAGTTTTGCAGAAAATGGCCAGCTTCAAGCGCAGCGCTTAGGTGCTGAATCAGGCTGCTTTCAACTGACAATCGCCGCTAAAACATGGTTTGCCGCACAACCCTGCCAAGCGGGGTCTTGCAGTTTTGTGAGTTGTGTCGTTGCGCCTGGGTTTGAATTTGAAGATTTCGAGTTGGCGTCGCGCGGGGGGTTGTTAGAAACGTTTGGGCATACCCCCGAAAATCGCGAAAAAATCAAGGCGTTCACTCGCGAGCGCCGCTGAACACGCCTCGGTCAACGAGTTGTCATCGGGTTGTCTGAAGTGTCCTGACCTTGCTCTGCGAGGCGATGTCTTACCGTTAATTTGTCGCAACGTTTTTTTCTGGAGCCTCTTTTGAGTTCATTGCGTTATGCCCTTTGGTCCGCCGCTGCCGGTGCCTTGATCCCAGTGATGGGCGTTCTGAATGCCCGACTCGGGAAAACCCTTGGCGAGCCGTTGCACGCCCCCGTGGTGTTGTTTGGCGTTGGCTTTTTAGCTTGCTTGCTGACTGCGATCGTATTGACGGGTGCCTTGCCCAATTGGTCAAAACTTGGCGCGGCCAGGCCAATCGATTTTGCTGGTGGCTTGATCGTTGCCTTTTATGTGATCAGTGTGACGTGGCTGGCCCCAAGCTTTGGGATTGCAAATGTCGTTCTGTACGCGATGGTCGCGCAGATTGTTTTTTCTGGCTTTATCAACCACTTTGGTTGGTTTGAGTCGCTGGTGCAGCCGGTAAACGGGCTCAGATTATTCGGGATCGTTTTATTACTGGCCGGCCTGTTCATTACTCAAATTGCGCAGGCGAAAGCCCCTTGACGTTCCCCACGCCCCAAAGAACGGGGATTCCTACGGCGTAAAAACTGGGATGAGGTTTGATCGCTTCGGTGGGTTCCCGTTGCTGACGGCACTATTGCACTATTCACTTGGCAGGCCACATCCGTTCAAAGACACCATCGCGTTTAAAAACCAGATGTACAAGGGCGGCTGCAATGTGACAAAGTACTAAGGCCCCGAGCGTGAAGGCAAGCAGACCGTGCAGCGCAAAGAGCTGTTTAGCCAAGGTTTCGTTTTGAACAACGCCAGGCATAGGCGGTAGGTGATAGCCTGAGATTGTGATCAGTGCTGGGTAAGCGGTGACCCCAGCCCAGCCTAAAAGTGGCACGGCTAACAGCAAGGCATAGAGCAAGGCATGCATAAGCTTGGCCGTCCAAGCAATTGCTGGCGCGACGCTTGCAGGGTAGCCGGGCGCCGGCGTGCGCAGCTTGAAAAAAACTCGCAGCACCATCATCAACAAAACGGTAGCGCCGAGGGCCTTATGCAAACCATAAAGCAAATTGGTTTGATCGTCCCAAAGATTTGCGCCCGCGCGCGTCGTCATCCAAAGTCCTAACAGGTATAGGGCTGCGAGGCTTAGCGCAACCAGCCAATGTAAAGCGCGTTGCACGAGGCTGTAGCTTGTCATGCGGGCTCACTGTTATCAACTCTGCCTGATATAGTAAAACATTGCGGTCGCACTCAAACAAATAATTTCGAGACATCTCTGCCCCATGAAAACTGATACCCCCTTGTTGTTTCGTCCGATGCCCTTGCGTGGCGTGACGCTTCCTAACCGCTTAGTGCTTGCGCCTATGATGCAATACCGAGCAGAAAACGGTTTTGCCTCCGATTGGCATCTGGCTCACTACGGCAAGTTTGCTTTGGGTGGTTTCGGTACGGTGATGACTGAGGTGGTCTCTGTTGAGCCAGCGGGGCGCATTACTTACGGTGATTTGGGCTTGTGGTCTGATGAGTTCATCCCGGGATTAAAGCGCATCACCGATTTCATTCATTCACAAGGGGCGCTTGCCGCGATTCAAATTGGCCACGCTGGGCGAAAGGCCTCGAGTCAGCGCGTATGGGAAGGTGGCGGGCCGCTTACGCCCGCTGATGCGGCCCATGGCGAGACGCCCTGGACGCCCCGTGGTCCGTCGAACTTGCCCTACGGCCCAGAGTTTCCGGCACCACACGCGTTGACGATCGCTGAAATTGAAGAGTTAATTCAAAAATTTGGCGAGGCAGTGGCACGTGCCGATCGCGCGGGTTTTGACATTGTTGAAATCCACGGCGCCCATGGTTATTTGATTTCTAGCTTTTTGAGCCCCGTCACAAACAACCGTCAAGATGCTTACGGTGGCGATTTGAGCCGGCGAATGAAGTTTGCGTTAGACGTCACCTCGGCGATTCGCGCAAACTGGCCAAGCCACAAGCCGCTCTTTTTTAGAATTTCGATTGAAGATGGTGCAGGCAAAGAGGGCTGGAGCTTAGCGGATTCGTTAGCTATTGCACCGCTTTTGGCTGAGCGGGGCGTTGACATCATTGATTGTTCGTCGGGCGGTATTAATGGTTCGCCGACCGTACAAAATTCGATTAAAGGCTTGGGTTACCAGGTGCCTTACGCTGAGCAAATTAAAAACGCGGCCAAGGTCCCAAGTATGGCGGTTGGGTTGATTTTGTACCCGCAGCAGGCTGAGAATATTGTGCAGTCGGGGCAGTCAGACCTGATCGCTGTCGGCCGTCAGGCACTTTACGACCCGTTTTGGCCGCTCCATGCCTTGCAGACCTTGGCGCCCGATGCCGAGTTTAAACACTGGAACGAATCCTCAGGCTGGTGGTTACAGCGCCGTGCGAACGCACTCGCCAAATTTGGCTTGGCGCCCTCCGGTGAGCCCACCGCGTCTTGACCCTTGGCCTATAACCCGCCCAGCAAACGCGCGCTGCTTTTGCTGGCGCGGCACTGACCGTGCGCTTAGTCGGTTAGCTTGATGCCCGAGCCTTTCACCAACTCACCCCACTTGGCGTAGTCGGCTTTGACAAATTCGGCAAACGCCTGTGAGGTGCCTCCGCCCGCCGCAACGCCACCGGCTTTGAGCTTTTCAATAACGTCTGGCGATTGCAATACGCGGTTCATTTCTTTGTTTAAAACAGCGATAACGTCTGGCGGAGTGCCGACTGGCGAGAACATCCCCATCCAAATGCCGAAGTCCATGCCTTTTGCGACACTTTCATCAAGCGTTGGAATATCAGGAAAATCAACCGAGCGCTTCGCCGTTGTCACGGCGACTGCATTGAGGCGGCCGCTTTTCATGAGCGGCACCAGCGAAGTGAGCGTGCCGATATAAACATCAACCGAACCTCCCATGACGTCGGTGATGGCGGGCGATGCACCCTTATAGGGCACTTGTAACAAATTGATATTGGTGCGCTTTTTAAAATCTTCGCCAACCAGATGGCCAAGCGTACCTGCGCCCGCTGTTGACCATTTCAGGCCTCCGGACGTTTTGCCCTTTGCGACTAAATCTTGTGGGGTTTTAATGGTTGAATTGGCTGCGCTGCCAATCGCCGCAGGCGTGACTGAAACTTGCACGACCGGCGCAAAACTTTTGACACTATCGTAAGACAGGTTGGTGTACAGCCAAGGGCCAAGCATCATGTTGTCAGTTTGACCCATCACCAAGGTATAGCCATCGGCCGGTGCTTTTGAAGCCGCTTCGACGGCTAGGTTGCCACCAGCGCCAGGCCGGTTTTCGAGAACGACTTGCCACCCAGTCAGCTCGCTTAGCTTGGTGCCGACCATTCTTGACACAAAGTCAGTGCCCCCACCCGGCGTAAAGGGGATCAAAATTTTGATGGGTTGCTCGGGGTATGCCGCTTGCGCGCTAAAAGACGCGGTGACAAGTACCAGCGTGGTGGCTAAAGCCGTGCGACCTAGATATTTCATGACGCGCATTCGATTTCTCCGAGATTTTTATTGGTGTCCCCCGCTGATCGCTCAGGGTAAACAGAAATTGTTAATATCAATTCTAGGCGATAGACTCACTCAGTATCCTACCATCGTTGCTAAATAATATTTAGCAATCGATTTTGTTTGGCCAATTGGCAGTTTTTTATTTCGTGAATGGGCAGCCGGTGCGCAGTGCATGTCAGTCATCGATCCTGGTATCCGGATCGTAGGCTGATGCGTATCGAATGTTGGTCATCGATCTAGTAACTTGCCAGCGCGGTTGATTCTATCAGGCATGTTTTTTGCTTGAATACATGAAGCTTAAACAGAAGTAGCGTTCTTAATCACAAGGGGTTATATATGGATTTCAATCGTCGCGGTTTGTTGAAAGGCGCCGCCGGCTTGAGTCTCGCCGCTACCGGCGTGATTGGTGCACCAGCATTTTCACAATCTTCAAGCCGCGTGCTGAAGTTTGTGCCACAGGCCAACTTGGCCAATTTCGACCCAATTTGGGGCACGCAGTATGTTGTCCGGAATGGTGCACAGCTAGTCTGGGACACGCTATACGGTGTAGACGACAAGCTGCAGCCTAAGCGCCAGATGATTGAAAGCGAAGAGGTCACAAGCGATGGTTTGACTTGGACATTCAATCTGCGCTCAGGCCTTAAGTTTCATGACGGTACACCGGTACGCGCCGTGGACTGTGTGGCAAGTATCACCCGCTGGTCGGCGCGCGATCCGATGGGCTTAATGCTCAAAGCGTTGCAAAAAGAGCTGGTCGCGGTCGATGACAACACATTCAAGTGGGTGCTTTCAGCGCCGTATCCAAAGGTCTTGTTGGCGCTTGGCAAAGCCGGTACGCCTTGCTGTTTCATCATGCCTGAGCGTATTGCCAAAACCGATCCTTTCAAGCAAATTGAAGAATACGTGGGTTCGGGCCCAATGAAGTTTGCGCGCAACGAATACAAGCCGGGCGCGCTGGCAGTCTTTGAAAAGTTTAACGACTATCAACCACGCAACGAACCCACCAACTGGATGTCGGGTGGAAAGGTCATTCATTTTGACCGCATCGAATGGATTGTGATGCCCGACCCAGCAACGGCCTCTGCTGCGTTACAAAACGGCGAAGTCGACTGGTGGGAAAGCCCAATTTCTGACTTGATCCCCTTGCTTAAGCGTAACCGCAACATCGCGGTTGACATCGCTGATCCACTGGGCAATATTGGTTCGTTCCGCTTGAATCATTTGCACGCACCCTTTAACGACGTCAAAGTGCGTCGTGCTGTGCAAATGGCCGTTAACCAAGAAAACTACATGCGTGCTGTTGTTGGCTCAGACGAAAAGCTTTGGAAAAAATGTCCAAGTTTCTTCACCCCTGGTACTGAGTTGTACACAGAGGCTGGCGGCGAAATGCTCAAAGGCTCAGGCAACATTGAAGGCGCCAAAAAACTGTTGGCCGAAGCGGGCTACAGTGGCCAGCCCGTCACGTGTTTGGTGGCGCAAGATAACGCCATTACTAAAGCTCAGGGCGAAATCACTGCAGACATCCTCAAGAAAATTGGGATGAACGTTGACTTTGTCGCAACCGACTGGGGTACCGTTGGGCAGCGCCGTGCTTCTAAGAATGAGCCAGGCAAAGGTGGCTGGAGCATGTTCCACACGTGGCACTCTGGTGCAGACTGCGCCACGATTGCAGGTAACGTGGGTGTGCGTGCTAATGGTGAAAAAGCCTGGTTTGGCTGGCCCTCCAATGCAGAAGTCGAAAAAGGCGTTGATGGTTGGTTTGCAGCGCCTAATCTCGAAGCTGAAAAGGCCGCGATTGCTGCGACCAACAAAGCGGCGATGGAAGAAGTTGTTTACATTCCAACGGGTTTCTTCTACTCGTACCAAGCCTGGCGTAAAAACATCACGGGTATTGTTGGTGGCCCATTGCCCTGGTTTGCTGGCGTAAAAAAAGCCTAAGTACCTAGTTCAGGTTTTTGACTGGCGTGTGCCTCTGTGCACGCGCCGGTCAAACTGACTTGCCAGAAGCGTAAGGCTTGCATCGGTTCACGGATTCATACCATTTATGTTTAGTTATATCCTCAGACGTGTCTTCGCGACGATCCCTGTGATGTTGATCGTTGCGCTATTCGTCTTCAGTCTTTTATATATTGCGCCTGGTGACCCGGCGGCCGTGATTGCTGGCGATCAAGCCAGTCCCGAAGACGTCGAAAAAATTCGCAAGAATCTTGGTCTTGATCGACCATTTTTAGTCAGATTTGCTGAGTGGTTTTTTAATTTATTGCAGGGTGATCTCGGTACGTCGATGTTTACAGGCATGCCGGTAACCGAGTTGATCGGCCAGCGGGTTGAACCAACGCTGTCGTTGATGTTGTTGACCTTGATTATCGCCATTACCGTGGCCGTACCAATCGGAGTGATCGCCGCCTGGAAATCCGGTACTTGGATTGATCGCGGGATCATGGCGATCTCGGTGGCTGGTTTCTCAGTGCCCGTGTTCGTGGTGGGCTATTTGCTTGCTTATTTTTTAGCGCTCGAACTGGACTGGTTTCCTGTGCAGGGTTACGTGTCGTTTTCAAAAGGCTTTTGGCCGTGGTTCGAAACACTAGTGTTGCCATCGATCGCACTTGGTTTCGTCTACATCGCGTTGATTGCGCGTATCACTCGTGCCACCATGCTTGAAGTGCTGTCACAAGATTACATTCGCACGGCAAAGGCTAAAGGCATGGGCCAAATGGGCATCTTGTTTCTGCACGCCTTAAAAAATGCAGCTGTGCCGGTTGTGACCGTGATTGGCATCGGTATTGCGTTGCTGATCGGCGGCGCGGTTGTCACCGAGAGTGTGTTTGCGATCCCTGGTCTGGGCCGACTCACCATTGATGCGATTGTGCGACGCGACTACCCCTTGATCCAGGGCTTGGTAGTGGTGTTCAGTTTTGTTTATGTCTTGGTGAATTTACTAGTTGATGTAATTTATACCGTGATTGACCCCAGGATTCGTTACTAATGACACACTATGCCGCAGCGCCCGCGCTGCCCGATATTCTTCCCCCGAAGCGCATCCGTACAGGTTGGACAGGATTTCTGATCAATAACCCAACCATCGCCATTGGTTTGGGGTTGCTGATTTGTATGCTCTTTTTTGCTGTTGCTGCGCCTTGGCTTGGCACCGTCGACCCCACAGCACTCGAGCCTGTCAAGCGCAATCGCGAGCCCTCGCTGGACTCCTGGTTTGGCACAGACGCCTTCGGCCGCGATATTTATTCGCGCGTGTTGTACGGCGCCCGGGTGTCGCTGACGGTGGGCTTTGCAGTTGCCCTGTTGGCCTCAGTTAGCGGCCTGTTGATTGGCTTGGTATCGGGCACGATGCGTCGCGCTGATTCAATCATTATGCGAATCATGGACGGCTTGATGTCCATCCCACCTATTTTGCTGGCCATTGCGTTGATGGCGCTCACACGTGCAAGTGTCGAAAACGTGGTGATTGCAATTACGATCGCCGAGATCCCCCGCGTGTCGCGCTTGGTGCGTGGCGTGGTGCTGACCTTGCGCGAGCAGGCCTATGTCGATGCTGCAATCTCGTGTGGCTGTCGGATGCCTATGCTGATCTGGCGGCATATCTTGCCCAACACCCTTGCGCCGCTGACTGTGCAGGCGACATATATTTGTGCGTCTGCGATGATCACTGAATCGATCTTGTCCTTCATCGGTGCTGGTGTGCCGCCGATCATCCCTTCGTGGGGCAACATCATGGCTGACGGGCGTACGCTGTTTCAAATCAAACCCTATATTATTTTTTTCCCGGCTGTGTTTTTGTCAGTGACGGTGTTAGCGGTGAATTTGTTAGGTGACGGATTTCGCGATGTGCTAGACCCGCGTAAATCTAAGTCAGCTTAACTGGAGAACTCTTTTGGCCTTACTTGAAGTCGAGAATTTACAAACCCACTTTCGCACCCCCGATGGTGTGAATCGTGCTGTCGATGGCGTGAGCTTTTCTGTGAACGAAGGGGAGACACTTGCCATTGTTGGTGAGTCGGGTTGCGGCAAGTCGGTCACCGCCATGTCAATATTGCGATTGATCTCTGAACCGCCCGGAAAAATTGCGGGCTCGATCCGTTTCATGGGTCAGGATCTGTTGAGCCTTCCTGAAAAACAAATGCGATCGATTCGTGGCAACGCGATCTCGATGATTTTTCAAGAGCCGATGACAAGTTTGAACCCTGTGCTAACGATTGGCCGGCAGCTGCGTGAAACATTGTTGTTGCATCAAGCGATTAGCGGGCAACAGGCGAATGCGCGTGCCACCGAAATGCTAGACCTCGTTGGGATCTCAGAAGCACCACGTCGCTTAAACGAGTACCCGCATCAATTGTCTGGCGGGATGCGTCAGCGGGTGATGATCGCGATGGCCCTAGCGTGTAATCCACGGTTATTGATCGCAGACGAACCGACCACGGCACTTGACGTCACCATTCAAGCCCAGATTCTGGACTTGATGGCAGATCTTAAAAACAAGATTGGCGCTGCGATTGTTTTGATCACACACGATTTGGGCGTGGTTGCTGAGGTTGCTGAGCGTGTGATGGTGATGTACGCCGGGCGTAAAGTTGAAGAAGCCCCTGTGGGTGAGTTGTTTGCGCACCCCTTGCATCCTTATACGCAAGGTTTGCTGGGTGCTGTGCCTAAATTGGGGACGTCGCTACAGGGGCACACCTCGCGCCTGAAAGAAATCCCTGGCTTAGTGCCGAGCTTGAAACAAAAGATCAAAGGTTGTGTGTTTGCTTCACGCTGCCCGTTGGCAAAAGAGCCCTGTCACGAGATCGCACCGGCTATGCAAGACAAAGGGCATGGACACTTGGTCGCTTGTCACTTTGCAGGTGAGGTCGCTTTTGCAAATGAATAACACCTCAAATACTGACGCTATGTCTACGATCGAAAATCCCGTGCTGCTCGAGGTTCGCCATCTGCAAAAGTTTTTTCCGATTAAAACCGGATTATTTAGCAAGGTCACCGGGCATGTGCACGCGGTTGATGATGTTTCGTTTTCAATTCGTAAGGGTGAAACCCTAGCCTTGGTCGGTGAGTCGGGCTGCGGTAAATCAACAGTTGGCCGTTCAGTGTTGCGCTTATTTGATTTGACTGCCGGTGAGGTTTGGTTAGATGGCGTGCGTATTGATTCACTGAGCGCCAGCGCCTTAAGGCCTCTGCGTAAACGCATACAGGTTATTTTTCAAGATCCTTTTTCAAGCTTGAATCCTCGCATGCGCGTACGCGATATCATCGCTGAGCCAATCCGTAATTTTGGCCTTGCGCAGTCTGAGGCCGAGATCGATGTGCGGGTGGCGAAGTTATTAGAAAAAGTTCGCTTGGGGAAAGACGCCGGAGGCCGTTGGCCACATGAATTTTCAGGTGGACAGCGCCAACGTATTTGTATTGCGCGCGCCTTGGCCGCTGAGCCAGACCTCATTATTTGTGACGAGGCCGTGTCGGCGCTTGATGTGTCGGTCAAAGCACAGATCGTGAACCTGTTGCAAGATCTACAAAAAGAACTTGGGCTTGCCTTATTGTTTATCAGCCATGATTTGGCCATTGTCGAGCATATGACGCATCGCGTCGCGGTGATGTACCTTGGCAAAATCGTTGAGCTCGCAGAGCGTCAAGAGTTATTCTCAGCACCCATGCATCCTTACACCAAGGCTCTGTTGTCTGCGGTACCTGTACCCGACCCACAGAAAAAAACTCAACGTACGGTATTGCAAGGCGACGTACCAAGCCCAATCAAGCGGCCAAGCGGGTGCCATTTTCACACCCGCTGTCCGGTTGCAGTTGCGCGTTGTAAAACTGAGGTTCCTGCACAAACTGTGCTGGCCTCGGGGCGCATGGTGAGTTGTCACCTGCTTGAGGCTTAGGCGTTAAATAGTTATCGCTCAAAATGGTTGCACAGCCGCCGCAAGTTCATTGCGATCGCTGTGCGGTGTCGCGTCTTGCTTATTTTGGTGCGTGCTTAGCCAGAAACTCACGAATGTGTTTAACCGCTTGCGGCACCAAGCTTGTCGGTTGCTTCCAGGGGTAGATGCTGACCTCTGCACCAGGGCACAGGTCAACAACCTCTTTGGCAACAACATACGGATGGTGCACGCTATCGTCAGGCAACACTAAAGTGGGCGTGCTGCATTTGCGTACAAAATCGCGATCAACCGTAAACACGAAATCACTGCGATTGGTGTACATGTTGGTCAAAAACGCATGCGCCATATCCATGGTGATCTCTGGGCGCTGCAAGCAAAGTGTAGGTGCCCACTCTTTCATGTTGCCGCCACGGAAGAGCTCAGGCATCTCTGGGCGATAGCCGCTAGGCTGCGCATGAATAGCCGCGACAACGCGGCCGGGAGCCCGCTTCAGTAGATTCCAGATGTAGGGGCCGCCGATGCAAAAGCCCATCACTAAGAATTTATCGATACCGAGGTGATCCATCAGGCCGAGTTGATCATCAGTGTAGGCATCCCAGGGGCGATCAATTTCGAGCGGGCCAGACGAATAGCCCCGATTAGCGTGGCGTGAATCAGCGATGATGCAACGATAGCTTGCGCGAAACTCTTCCATCGGATCAAACGGCGCGGTGGTTGAGCAAAAAGCGGTGGTGGCATTGAGGCCGCCGCCCGGTAAGATGAGCATCGGAAAGCCTGAGCCGACTTCTCTGTAATGAATTTTGGTACTACCTTTTTCGTAAAAGGGCATGGTGTGGTCTCTCGGTTGACTTGTTGTTATAGTGGGCGAGCAACGCGCAGTTGTTCAAGGTAAGGTATTTGCGGTATTTTGACATAGCGCGTGACAAAACAAAAACAAAAGAATGTTGAGATGAACGTGCTGATTAAAGCGGGTTGCAGCAATAAAGAAGTTGTCACGATCAAACATATACAACGGTCAAACAGCTTTCAGCAGCCAAGGTAATAACAAGAGGAGCTAACAAACGTGTTTAAAACAATCATCGGGGCGGCTGCGCTGCTGTGCAATACCCTTTTATACTGCGGCGCAACGCTGGCGCAAGACATCTATCCAAATAAACCGATCAAAATTGTCTTGGGTGTTGCCGCCGGAGCCTCGACCGATTTTCTGGCACGTGAGGTGGGGCGCGGGTTAAGCGAACGGCTCAAGGTACCCGTGGTGATTGAAAACAAGGCAGGTGCCAATACAATTATTGGTACGAACGCCGTCGCAAAGGCGGCGCCAGATGGTTATTCGCTTTACCTCACCACGATTACTACCGCGATTAACCCCTTCATCTATACAAACCTTCCGTTCGACTTCAAGAAGGACATGCGAAACATTGTTTTGCTGGGTGTAGCGGATAACGTTTTTGCGGTGACTCCCAAGATTGGCATCAACAATGCACAAGACATGATTGCCTGGGCGAAAAAAAATCCCGGGCAGTTTACCTATGGCTCGTCGGGGATTGGAACCATTCATAATTTGCTAATGGAACTGATCGCCGATCGCGCGCAGGTTCAGGTGAACCATATTCCCTACAAGGGGGCGATGGCCGCCGTCACTGACGTCTTGGGGGGGAATTTGATTGGCTACTTTGGCACGATTTCTGCGCAACGCGAGTTCATCAAGCGTGGTGACTTGAAACCCTTGTTTGTGACCTCGGCCAAACGATCTATTTATTTGCCTGAAGTTCCGACGCTGGCCGAGGCGGGCTTGCCCCCGATAGCGACGGGCTATTGGATGGGGCTGTCTGCGCCTGCCGGCACCTCAGACGCGATTGTGAATCTCTTGAACAAAGAGATCAACGCAATCCTGCTTACCCCTGAGGTCATTCAAAAATTTAATCAGCAGGCGATCGATCCTTTAGGCGGTACACCTAAAGAGATGGATACGTTTTTTGATGAAGAATTAAAGCTGTGGCAGGCTGCTGCGATCGCCGCCAAGATTGTGCCGATTTCTCTTGGAAAATAATATTCTGATAACTCTCGGATTAAGAGCGAGGTCGGCGAACTTGTCAGACCAGTATTAGAGCAACAGCAAGCGCAAGAATAAGAGTAAGAGTAAGAGTCGTGTCAGCGACGAACCGGGTACTTGAGAAGAAAGTTTACTGTGACAGACTTGAATTCAACATACGATTTGATAGTGATTGGAGGCGGCATCGCTGGGCTTACTGCGGCCGTACGTGCTGCTGAGTTGGGGCTGCGACCGCTCGTGCTCGAGCAAGGCGAGGGGGTTGATTACCCTAGCAATTCGCGCCAATCGGGCGGTATTTTGCATATTGGTTTTCGCGATCCTTTTCGAGAGGTGCAAGATTTAGAGCAGCATATTGCTCGGTTGACCGCAGGCGAATCCAAGCCCGAACTTGCTCGCGCGCTCGCGCAACATGGCGCCCGGCTCATCGTGTGGTTGCAGAGCCATGGCGCCAAGTTCATGCGTTTTAATCCTCAAGAGGGCTATCGCTGGTGTATGGCACCGCCTCGCGCGCTTAAGGCAGGCATCGACTGGAAAGAGCGAGGCCCCGATTTAATATTGCGGCGACTCGCAATTGAGCTTGTTGAACTTGGTGGCGTACTTCAGTTGGGGGCTCGCGCCTCTGAATTGTTACTTGAACAAGGTCGGTGTGTTGGCGTGCGCGGTACGTGTCAGGGCGAAGAAAAAATCTGGCGAGCGCCTTATTGCGTGATTGCAGATGGCGGGTTTCAGGCCAATCGCACCTTGTTCGAGAAGCATATTGGAGCAGGCTTTGACGCCGTGTTTCAGCGCGGTGCCCGAACCGGTCGTGGTGATGGTCTGACAATGGCCTTGGCCGCAGGTGCCGCGTTAACGCCAGGCAATCGCTTCTACGGACACGTCTTGTGCAGCGATGCAAAACATAACGATCAGGTATGGCCTTACCCTGAAGTCGACGCGTTGGCAACCGCGGGTATCGTCATCGACGCAACGGGCAAACGTCTTGTTGATGAGGGGCGCTCAGGGGTGCATCTGGCCAATGAATTGGCTAACAGTGCGCCGACCGGACAACTGTTTGCTGTCTTTGATCAAACCATTTGGGATGGCCCGGGTACCACAGCGCGGATACCGGCGAATCCTTTGCTTGAACGTGCGGGTGGCACCATCTTGCGCGCTGACACTGCGGTTGAGTTAGCCGAGCAAATGGGCGTGCCGGTTCAAGCGTTTATTGATACCTTGAAGCAATACAACGATGCCTTAGCAGAAGGCACCCTGCATGCACTACCGACTCCTCGTTCGGAGAAGGTGACACCGTTGCCGATCGTACAGGCGCCGCTCATGGCGATACCGATCTGTCCAGGTGTTACCTACACAATGGTCGGCATCGACATTGATGCTCAGGCGCAGGTTTTAGACTCAAACTCAACACCGATCCCCGGGCTGTTTGCGGCAGGGGCAACTACCGGTGGACTTGAAGGTGGTAAAGACTCTGCGTACATCGGCGGTTTGATTAAGTCTGGTAGCTTTGGTTTGCTGGCCGCCGAACGCATTGCGACGCTTGAAGGTAAACAGGTGGTGATCGAACAGCCCAAGCGCAACGAGGCGAGCGTCGTCACGCCCGTTGCAGACAAGAGCTCTTCTCCAACAGTTTATGGCCTCGCACGTTTTCCGGTGTTACGTACCACAATCAGATTTGGTCGCCCGATCGCGATAGGCTTATCCTTAGTCGTGGCGCTGTTGCTCTACGCGCTATCATCAAGCGCGTTAGGGTGGCTAAGCGTACCGCTAGCGATGGGCGTGGGCGTCTTTGTCTTCGTGGTTGTTTTGGGTGTTGTTGAACTGGTCAAGCTTGTGACTGAGTTTTTGATACCTGAGTGAGAGCCAGCGAGGATTCACCTGCATACAGCACACCGTATTCCACCCAAAAATTGACGATTTTGTTCGAAGAGATTTACCGTTAGACAAAGTAAATTTAATCCAAAGAAAAGATGGCTGCACCTGACGCGCTTATATCCCCGCCCTGAACGGCAAGGTTTAACGCGCACCTCCGATAAAAACATCTAATAAATAGACAACATGAAACATCTAACCAAGAAAATACTGTTTAGCCTAACGATGATGGCTTCGCTTCAGACAGCGCAGGCTGCGTACCCTGAGCAAGCGATTAAGCTCGTTGTGCCTTTTCCGGCCGGTGGTACGACTGATGTTTTGGCGCGCACACTGGCCGCTAAATTATCTGAGCGCGTGGGTCAACCGGTTGTGGTCGATAACAGGGTTGGCGCAGGTGGCACGATTGGTGCGATGGCTGTCGCCAAGAGCGCACCTGATGGCTATACCTTTATCCTGGGTACATCAGGCACGCATGCTGTGAACTACGCGCTAGCAAAAAAGCCCCCTTATCATCCGCTGAATGATTTCTCGGCAATCACCACCGTGGCTGAGGTGCCTAACGTGCTTGTGGTGTCTTCAAAATCATCCTATAAAACGCTGGCCGACTTGATCGCAGCCGCCAAAGCCAAGCCAGGCGAGTTGAGCCATGCAAGCACCGGTATCGGTGCGTCGCCAAGTCTGAGCTTTAATGTTTTAAAGGCCTCAAGCAATATTGACGTGATTGAAGTGATGTACAAAGGGGGCGCGCCTGCGCTGACCGCGATCTTTGCAGGTGAAGTGACGTTTGGGTTTGATGGGGTCACCACCTCAACGCCACACATTAAGGCTGGTACGCTACGACCATTGGCTGTGAGCAGTACGTATCGCATTCCCACGCTGCCCGACGTGCCCACGGTGGCCGAAAGTGGCTATCCTGATTTCGACGTGGCAGCTTGGTATGGGATTTGGGCCGCAGCGAACACGCCACCTGCGATCGTAAAAAAAATGAACGCTGAGTTCAATGCTATTTTGAATATGCCAGATGTGCGTGAAAAATTTCAAAGCACTGGTGCAAAGATGATGGGCGGCTCTGTTGAAGACTTTGTCGCTTTTAATAAAAAAGAGTTTGACCGGTGGACGACCTTTATTCGTGCCAGTGGGATGACCTTACAAGATTAAGATTGCCTAGGGGCTGCACAATGAGTCGACTCATCACTAAACTTAAGTTGTTATTGTTCAAGTTGTCGCCTCATCTCGCATTGGCGCTTGGCGTTGAATTTCCGTTGAAATCTGAAAATCGTTTATTTCTTGAACATCAGATTTTTGATTTACTCAACGCACGGTTTAAGCAACAGGGTGCGCGCGCGAGCTGCCTTTTTTTGGGTACTGACAAGCGCAGCTGGCATTACCCTCAGCGCTTGGATGCTGATTTTTTTACGATGGATATTGAGCCAAAAAAAGCGATTTATGGCCATCGCGGCCATCATACGATTGGTTCTGCAAGTACGCTCTTGCAATATTATTCACCTCGTTCCTTTGACGTGATTATTGCCAACGGTTTAATCGGCTTTGGCATGAATCAGCAGCAAGACTGCGAGGCGCTTCTGGCTGGCACGCATGCACTACTTAAAGAAAATGGCTTGTTAGTGTTGGGTTACAACGACGGTACTGAGTTTGTTAATTTCAAAGTGCGCGACTCAAAACATTACAAATTATTCCAAGAGTTTGTACCAAATCATCAAACGTTGGATCGCAGTCAATACGAGTTTGGCGATCACACCTTTGTATTTTTGACGCCGATCCACTGAGTCGTGCAAGTGTCATCACAGTCAACCTTGCCTGCGTCGGCTTGTTCGGGGCTGCAGGTGTCGATATGCTCAAACTTGTAAGTTTCGAAATAATCAATTGATCAAAGAGGTATCAGGTGCTCAGGTTTTTTTGGTTCAGTGTTTTATTGTTTGTGAAGGCAAGCGATATTTGGGCAGCCTCTCCAGAACCTTGTTTGCAGGCGAGCAACACCTGCACCGAATGGGTCACCCTTGATGAACAAGGGCAGCGTGGGCTGATCTATCGCACTCATCCCCTGACTCAGCGAAACGAAACACTCGAGCATGCTGTGATTGTGATTCATGGGCAAGGGCGAAATGCAGACGGTTATTTTCGCCATGGGCTAGCCGGCGCATTTTTGGCTGACGCGTTGAAAGATACGTTACTGATTTCGCCGCGCTTTGCGTCAAATGAAGGTAAGGATTGTCGCGACACGCTTGACACCAACGAAGTCGGTTGGATTTGTTTAGGGTCTGAGAGTTGGCGTAACGGTGGCATTCAAGCAACGCCGGCTACCAAAAAACTACAGTCGTTCGATTTCATGGATGCGCTTGTACTTAAGTTGTCGGATCAGGCGCTCTTTCCGAAGTTGCGTACGCTGGTTATTGTCGGGCACTCGGCCGGTGGGCAATTAGTGAATCGCTATCAAATGGTGAATCCGCTGCACGAAAAAATAACCGCTGAGCGAAAAATACAAATTTCTTATGTGGTCGCCAATCCGTCGTCCTATACGTATCCGGGGGCTTTGCGACCTACACGGGCTGCTGTGCCTTCCAATATCGCCGCGGCTGCACCCGGTTATCTTGCCCCTGTCTCTGATGCTAAAGAGCAAAAAGCTTTCGTACCGTATTCAGATGCTTCAGGTTGTACGAGTTTTAATCGCTGGCCTTATGGGCTAGAACAGAAAGTGGGTTACGCCTCAGGCATCAGTGATGAGGTCATCAAGCAGCAACTCGCCAAGCGCCCTGCGACATTTTTATTAGGCGAGCTGGATATTCTTCCGCTTTATGGCTTTGACAGTTCGTGCGCGGCGATGGCACAAGGGCCGACCCGATTGGCGCGCGGCTTTGCTTACACAAAGTTTGTAAACGATACGCTGCAGACTAATCATCCGGCTGTGATGGTGCCTGCGTGCGGACACGATGCACGGTGCATGTTTAGCGCAGAAGCTGCGTTGCCTCATCTGTTTATAAAGTAGTTCGACTGTCAGGTTTTTCCTAAGTGTCAAAAATATTAGTTTTATAAAAATAAATCCTGAAGGAGACAAAATGGACCATAGAATGACTAGGCCCTGTGAGAGAAGCAGCAAAACTTCAAGGTCGTATTTCGCTGCGATCTCTGTGTGCCTTGGGTTGTCGGTGGGCGCTCTGTCGCCCAGTACGGCGCAAACCTGGCCGACAGCACGCCCAGTAAAAGTCATCGTACCTTCTGCACCGGGCGGAAGTTCAGATCCTTTGGCTCGCTTGATGGCTGAAGAACTAGGTGGTGCCTTGGGTGGTAATTTTGTTGTTGAAAATCGCCCTGGTGCAAACGGCAACGTTGGTGCCTCATATGCCGCCAAGGCCGAGCCTGATGGTTACACGCTTTTATTTTCATGGCCGGGTACTTTGATCTCTGCTGTGACGATGTACAAGGCAAAGCCCTTTCATCCGATCAACGATTTCGAGCCGATCGTGCTGATTGGCTCGATTCCAAACGTGATTACGGTCGATGCAAAATTGCCGATTCATTCGTTAAGCGATCTGACAGCCTATGCAAAAAAGAATCCAGGCAAACTGAATTTTGGCTCAACCGGCAGCGGTAGTTCGTGGCATCTTGCAGCAGAGCTGTATAAAAAGGTTACGGGTGTGCAGATGGTGCATGTCCCCTACACTAGCCCCGCTGCGGTGAATAAAGACTTAATCGGTGGCGATTTACAGGCGGTGTTTCCGGGCACGATGGCGATTGCCAGCTTAGTAAAGGATGGTCGCCTGCGTGCGTTAGCCATCATGTCGGATACGCGTACAAGCGTTTTGCCAGATGTGCCCACCACCAAAGAATTGGGTTTTCCAGAACTGGAGTCAACCACCTGGTTTGCTTTGTTGGCGCCCAAAGGCACGCCACCAGAGATCATTAAAAAGGTGAATCAAACGGTAAACGTGTTACTGACCAAGCCAGCGCTGCAAGAAAAAATGGCAAATCTCGGCTACACGCTTATGGGTGGCACACCTCAGCAATTAACTGATTACATGAAAACTGAAATCGTGAAGTGGGGCGAAGTCGTTGAGTTTTCTGGTGCAAAAATCGACTAACGAGAGCTGTCAACGTATTGAACAATAGCCGACCCTGAGCAGAGTGAAAAAATGAAACCTGATTTGTATACAAAAGTGATTCTTACAGTGATTGCCCTAGCCCTGGTGGCCATTGCGAGCGAAAAAATCATCACCGATGCCCATGCGCAAAACCGTCCGACTAAGGTTGTGATTTGCGATTCGTACGGTAGCAAGTGCGCCGGCATCGACGGGTACAACGAAAACGGCGCGCTGTACATCCGATCGAAGTAAAGAGCTTTGCGAGTGCCCTACGCACTAGTGTTGGCCACACTATTTGCTTTCTCTCTGCGCTGCCCACGGGATTCATCCTCGTGATGCACGAGGATGATGTGTGCGTCTGTCGTTAAAACGCCCTATTAATTGAGAGGCTAATCGTTTGAGTTGTCGTCTTGGCAGACGTGCTACCTATCAGCGAGCCTGAATAGTTTACGTTTGTGTTGCCGTTGGTATTGTTAAACGTAGATGAGTAATTTGCAGTTTGATTCGGCGTCATTGCAAAGTTGTAGTTGAGATCGATAAACCACGACGCGTCTAAAAAGTACGTTGCACCGACTGTCACAGCGCCGCCCACCACCCACTGAGAGCTTGAGAAGTTTTGCGGGGTGCCAGAGATATCGGTGCGGTTGCCTTTGATGTCGGCAAAACCGACCAGATTGTCTATGTTGGTGTTGAGCTGCGTCAGTGTTGGGCCTGCGCCTGCATAGACAAAGCTGCGATCAAACGAGTGGCCGATAAAGGGCATCAGTGCGAACTGATGTGAAACATTGGTTTTGAAAGTGCGGACGGTTGCGTTGCCGGTAAATGATGTTGCGCCATACGAGCCGTATTGTGGGATCAAAAAGTTATCAGTTTTTGAGCTGAGGTCTAGGCCGTTATACGAAAATTTCGCACCCCAAAGCCATTTCGAGTCTTGAAAGTGTTTGAAATAACCGGCTTGAAGAGTCGGTGCAAAGCCGGTCTGCGAGGGCATATTGAGATTGACAGGAGGGCCTCCTGCTGTGCCCGATGACATGTATGCACCGGTCGTTTTGTCGTAGGCATCCGACAGGCCAGTGGCTTCGATGTTTTGATTGTTAAAACTCGTTGAATTCCAGCTTGCACCCAGACCAAGATAAAAAGCGCTGTTAGGCACCAAACCCTGAGCCGAGGTGATTGATGGCGCGCAAAGCGCGAGCGGCAAGAGCAAAAGAGATAGTTTTTTCATGTTGATCATCCGTAGGGCGAGGCAGCACCGTATGCGTGCATCGTAAAAAGGCACGTGAAGGCGACTAATGAATGGCTTGCGATCTGTTGGTAACAGCGCAAGAGGAGGTATTTTTACTTTTTTGCGCGTCAGCAACAGTGCTGTCGCGTGAGTGACTCGTTCTGCGGGATGCTCGACGAGTGCGGGACGTTGTCCCGTCCTTGAGGCGGGGTATTGACTTAGAGTACGCTAGTTCGTCTTGAATTTGATCTCGTTTTTACTGAGTTTGACATAGTGTTGATACAAATCAAGTGGGAAGGCCACAATGCTATTGCGCCAGATATTGGTTAAAAAACTGACCAATCTCGCCGAAGGCCTCTTTGGTTTCGGGTGCGTTGATGTCGCGGTAGTACTGAGCATGCGATTGTCCTTCAAACACCTGTAGGCTTGAGGGTACGCCTGCGTTGCGCAGTTTTCTGTGAACGCGCACAGTGTTGCTTAATAACAGATCGCGAGTGCCCGAGGTGAGAATCGTTGGAGGAAAGCCCGAGAGGTCACCATAAACGGGCGACAACATTGGGTCTTTCAGATCGTGGCCATTTGTGTAAAGTGCTGCGCGCTTGTCGCAGCTGACCCCATACGCAACGAGTACGTTGTCAAGCATGGCATTGGTTTGAAACGTATCGCCTGCGCCTGTTAAATCTGACATCGGGGTGCCCGGTGCAATCGCAGCGGGCAGGGGGAGGTTGTCGCGCTTTGCGCGGAGCACCATCGCCAGGGTTAAATTGCCGCCAGCAGAAGAGCCGAAGATTGCCATTTTTTTAGGATCATGAATCTTTGTCGTGGCGCGCCACACGGTCATGGCATCATCGAGCGCGGCGGGATAGGGGTGATCTGGGGGCATCCGGTAATCGACAGAGATAACCTTAACGTGCTCGAGGCCCGCCATGTAGATCGCCTCAACGGTACCGGATAGCCCTGGAGAACTGACAAAGCATCCGCCGTGAACATGGACGAGGAGTCTGTTTTTGTTTTGCGCCGACACGATGGCAGGCGTGACGATAAACGCCTTCACGCCATCGATTACCGTAGGCTCGACTTTGACTTGTAGTTTGTCTAGCAGCGCCGGTATGGCTTTTTCGGCCGCTTGCGCACCCGCCGCAACTTGTTCACGCCATCCCTCTGCCGTCGTTGGGATGACATTCCACGTTGCGGTGAATGGTGCAGCGATCTGTTTTTTGATTTCAGGGCTCACCGTATCCGGAACGGGAATCACTTTGGCTGGGATCTCGCGACCTGCTTGCGCCTGCGCGTGTACTTGGCTTAAGGGGATGAATGCCAACAGGCCGACAACAGCTAATTTTTGTAAGTTCACTTGTTTCCTCTTTTTGTGTTTAACCGTTCGCGTCATTTAAGTGCGGCAGCGCTGTAGTTTCTAGAAAGATAGTCTCAAAACGCCTCGCCTGCAAACATCATTACCATTTCGTAAGGTGAGCGCACGACGAGAGGCGGTCGCAGTAAAATTTCGGGTCGACAGGGTTTGGTTTCAGACGTTGGCCCTTTGTTAAATTTCATTAAGAAAATTCACTAGTGTCCCAACGTTTCACAATGAAAGCGCGGTAAATAATTGATTTTCATGAATAAATCCGATTTTTTCTATGTCCACGATTTGAATTTGATTTCGTGGATAGGTCATCATTCGCAGATGTTATCTGACGAGGGTGATCATGCATTCGGGACAATTGGTATTCGCTCAAGTGATGGCCTATTTGCCACTCAAAGCCTTCAGTCGGATGGTCGCCGCACGACGTGCTCAACACAAAGTTCAAGATTTCAGCTGTCTGGATCAATTCCTGGTACTGGCCTTTGCTCAGCTGACAGCTCGCGAATCGCTGCGCGATATCGAGATAAATTTGCGAGCTCAGCGCAAACATTTTTATCATATGGGCTTGCGTTGCAAGACGGTGTCTCGCAACACGCTGGCCAACGCAAGTCGTGTCAGGCCGTGGGAAGTTTTTGCAGACCTCGCTCATCATTTGATCAAAACTGCACGAGTACTTTACGCCGACGAGCCGACGAACTCGGAACTGAAGGCGTTGATGGGCGCTACGGTTTACGCACTCGACTCGACGACGATAGATTTGTGTTTGAGCCTGTTCAACTGGGCTCCTTTTCGAACGGCCAAAGCGGCAGTCAAGCTTCACACATTGATAGATTTGAAGGGCTCTATTCCAAGCTTTATTCATATCAGCGACGGCAAAATGCACGACGTCAAAGTACTCGACCTGCTCTGCGAGCAAGGCTACATCGAGGCTGGCGCGTTTTATGTCATGGACAAAGCCTACGTCGACTTCGCGCGACTCTACAAATTGCACATGGCGAGAGCCTTCTTTGTGACGCGTGCGAAAGGCAATATGCAGACAGACTTGATTCAAACGTTTCCCGTTGGAAAGGTCATTGGGTTGGTCAGCGATCAGCACGTTCGATTGGCCGGCGTTCTGTCCAAGGTTCGCTACCCCGAACCACTCAGGTGTGTAACGTTCATCGATGTCGAGACTGGCAAGACGTTCGAGTTTTTGACCAACAACTTTGCACTGCCCGCCATCACGATTTGCGCTCTTTACAAGCAACGATGGCAAGTGGAGTTGTTTTTTAAATGGATCAAACAGCACCTTCGCATCAAGGCTTTTTACGGCAACACAGAGAACGCCGTCAAGACTCAGATATGGGTCGCCATCGCGACCTACGTCTCGATTGCAATCATGAAGAAGCGGTTGAATCTGAAACATTCGCTTTACGAAATTCTCCGTGTACTGGATCTGAACATGTTTGAAATGACCTCTATCGAAACGTTACTCGGGCGGCCTGTTGAGCCTACCGAATTATCGGATTATCCTATTCAACAAGACCTGTTCCAAACGTTGGGACACTAGTGAAAAAGTTTATGTAAATAGGCATTAATGCTCCATTACCTCCATTGACCTGACCATCAGCTCCTACCCGACGATAACGTGAAAGTAGGAGCTGTAACTCTATGGCTTGATTCGATAGCCTAAATAGTAATTACCATCTGATTTCTTCTGAGTAGTGCCAAGATGGCTTTTAACTTTTCGATAAAAGCCATTGCTTGTCATGTGATGATGACCGTTATCGGTTTGCCATTGCTTGAATGACTGATACACATCCATGGCTTTGATTTGAGCGCCAGCCAATATTTCTAGACAGTCATTCATCCACTGCTTGATCAGATCCATCTCACCACGATAATCCTCAGGTAACCGGTAACTGAACGCCGTTCAATAAGCGGCGCTACTCTGCTTTCTTTCGCATCTGATCAATCAGATGCAGCACCGACCGCTTAGGGTTCTTTGCAAATAACTCTTTCCAACGGCG
>CAIZGG010000272.1 GCA_903932425.1 uncultured beta proteobacterium
CGAGACGGTATTGCACGAGCTATATCAATTACGCAGACCGACAAGCAGATATTGGTGTTGCACGTTTTTATTAAAAAGACGCAAAAAACGCCACGAGGTGCGATTCAGACCGCAACCAATCGACTAGAGAGAATCAATAATGAAAAGTCTTAAGGATGTTAAAGCGCAACTACTGCAAGACCCAGAGGTCAGCGCTGAATATGAAAAGCAACAACTTGAATTTGACATTGCGCGCGAGCTTATCGCGGCTAGGGTGCGAGTCGGCATGACGCAAGCAGAATTAGCGCAGCGAATGAGTACGACTCAATCCACCATTGCCAGGTTAGAGAGTGGGCGCATGATGCCCTCAATGCGAACGTTTGCGCGTTACGCACAGGCCACGAACAGCCATACCGTCGTGCGCCTAGTGGCAAACACTTGACCCTACGACTTGTGGCAGGCCGCGCAGCAATTCAAGATTAAAACCATGAACGTGACCCCACCGCCCGCCGGTGGCTAGAACCACCTTGCCCCTGCCTAGCTCGACGGAGCGAAAAGCCGGACTCCTTCACCGGCCTGACAGGGGCACTTTATTTAATGAGGGTGCCGTGGAAGGTAAGCATTGAGTGACTAAAAAGACTACGCAATCAGTTGGGACTACCCTTTTAGGCATTTCGCCCGAAGTACTTTCAATAATCAAAGTGGAAAAGGAACTCGAGGCCGTG
Source organism: uncultured beta proteobacterium (assembly GCA_903932425.1). Lineage (GTDB taxonomy): Bacteria > Pseudomonadota > Gammaproteobacteria > Burkholderiales > Burkholderiaceae_B > Zwartia. The sequence goes on from CAIZGG010000272.1 coordinate 705, forward strand.
TACTGCTCTAGGCCTGGTTTCATTGGCGCTGACTTCTTCCTCGAGCATGCAGAGAAGATTGATGCATTCAACATCGTAAGCTGGCTGTACGGTGGCGAGGCAGACCTAGAAAAAGCAAACGAATGGCTGGAAGAAAATCGCGATACTTTAACCACTGCAAAATTAAGCAACATTATCCTTGAGGCCATGCTTCAGGGCGACTCGTACTTCATGCGAAGACGAGCAAATATTAGGCATGCAGACACCCCGGCCACTGACTCTCGTATCCTTGAACTATGGAGTTTTTATCAAGCAAAAGGGCTGAGTAAAGGCAACGCGGCCCCGAGAATTGCCAAGGAAGTTGGGCTTGCTGAGTCAACCATCCGGAAAAAACTGCAGGGCAAATAGACTATGGGTGATGCGTGAGAGCCCATGGATGATGCGTTAGCGCCCATGGATGCTGCGTGAGCATCCATTCTCAGCTATCAACTCAATACGCAGCATAGGAATCGTCAACAACAGCGCGGGTTTCCGCAGAGGTAACGACGATGTCCTTAATGAACGCACGATTAGCAAACGCCAGACTACCCGAAGTCCTGCCAACAAACGAAGCCGCCGCCGCAATCAATCGCCGTCCCCAAACATTACGCCGGTGGGCTTGCCTTGAGGATGGACCGATTCGACCTATCCGTATTAATGGGCGATTGGCTTGGAAAGTCTCGGATTTGCAAACCCTGCTATCTGGGGGCGCAATATGAAACGGCCCCTCACTCGCCAAAGCAAAGGGGCCGCTCAACTTTCGTTACTACCTGAGCTTGCATTTTGCCCGAGATTGCCAAAGCCGAATAGTTGCGAAGCGCTCGCACTCAGTGCACTACTCGAAGGTGACCTGACACAAGTTGATTGGTTACGCAGAGGTAAGGGGTGGCGCTTAGCTGCCGTGATTAAGGAGCTTGATTATCTTGGGTGGGGGCCAGAATCGATACTCCTCCCCCGCAATGGCTGGCCACGCCCGATTGCGGTTTACTCGCTGCCGATAAAGGCCAAGCGGTTTGTTAAAAGGCTTATACGTCGGGGTGCTGTATGAGCATCAGCGTCATGTCACAGTGCTGGAGTCAATCCAAGCATTCGGCCACCGACCTTTTGATGCTACTTGCGATTGCCGACTTCTCTGACGATAAAGGCAAAGCCTATCCAGCAATCGGCACACTCGCGGCAAAGTGTCGCATGGGACGCCGCAATGCTCAGTACGTGATAAAAAAACTGGAGGACTCGGGAGAGCTCTCGGTCTTAGTCAAAAAAGGGCCGCCCCCAAAATTTCCTAACCTTTATCGAATCAACCTCAAGGCGCTACAAGTGCAACACCTTGCACAGGTGCAAGCCTCTGCACAGGTGCAATCTAGCGTCGCGACAGGTGCAAGCGGTTGCGCGTTTGAGGTGCAACCCGTTGCACATAAACCATCAGTAACCATCAAGAACCACCAGAAGACATTTTCTGAGTTTTGGGACGCATACCCAAATGGCAAACGAAAGGGGTCAAAAGCTCAATGCCTAACCGTTTGGCAAAAACAAAACTTTGATTCAGTTGCCGAACAAATCATTGCACACGTCACTGCCATGGCAAGTAGCGATGATTGGTCGAAAGACTCGGGCAAGTACATCCCTGCACCGCTTGTATATCTGAGGCAGCAAAGATGGGATGGTGCAGAGGTCGTTGCTCAAGCAACAGCCGACGAGATGTATTTCTGATGATTGGATGCTCTGAATTGCATAACGCACGAATAAACGGATTTGCCCCCGAACAAGTTTGGATTCACGTGCTGGACAATAAACCTGACTACTGGCTCAAACAAGATGCGCAGGACGCGATTGCAAATGGCTTTCATGTCTCGCTACTCATTTTGCCAAACGAAAGTATTTCGTCACTGGACCTCATCGGAATAAAAGGTTTGACAGTCCACCTTATGGGTAAAAACGAACGCAGATGCCACGAAATCATCAAGGTGTGCCAGAGGTATGCCGAGCGCGTCATTCATTGTCTAGATGGTCATTTAACTATTTTGAGGGGAAACAATGAAGACCACGCCTAACCTATTGCCAGACCGTATAAATTTCGCGGAGGTGTACCGTCAATCACAATCAACCCGAATAATTCTTAACGGCAAAAACTTTGAGTATGACCTTGGCGAGCGTGCGGCAAATGGGCATATCGTCCAGGGCGCAAAACTCCCGTGGATGAAAACGCATGGTGATGTGGGGTTGGTTGCTGGTGATGTATCAATCTGGGCGGGTGTAAATGGACACGGCAAAAGCACAGTGCTGCTACAGGTTTGCAATCACTTGATTGCCCAGGGCGAGCCGGTTTGCATAGCCAGTTTAGAAATGCCCGTGATTGAAACGCTTTACATGATGGCCTGCCAAGTCGCTCAGTGCGAACCATCAAGAGAGTTCACCGTTAAGTTTTTAGACTGGGCCGGGGACCGGCTTTGGTTGTTCAATCAGAAAGGCTCAGTGAGCGCAGAGTCAATTCTGGGAGCGATTATTTGGAGTGCCGAGCAACGAGGCGTTAAACACTTCGTCATCGATAACCTAATGATGGTGACTGAAGGGGAGTCAGGCGAACGGGCGATGAATAGCCAAAAAACGTTTGTTGAAACGCTTAAACGTGTCGCTGACTCTGCCCAGGTTCATATTCATCTTGTTCACCATGTGCGAAAAGGTGAGAACGAGAACGACAAGCCGGGAAAATTTGACCTGAAAGGTTCGGGGGCGATTGCTGACCTCGCGGACCAAATATTTATGGTCTGGCGCAACAAAAAACGTGAGGTGCATTTTCAAAACCCCAACCGGACTTTAAACCCTGAGCTCGAGTCTAAACCCGGCGCGTTACTCTCTTTGGTAAAGAATCGGCGCGCAGGCATCGAAAAAAGTTACGCGCTCTGGTTTAACCGAGGCTCAAGACAATTCTGCCCGACCAGCGAAGCTCGACCGATTGACTTAACGATGGGCGCGCTCACCTGAAGCCCATCGCGCTTGAAGATTGGTAAAGGGGGGGCGGGGTCAAAGTCTGCAACTTTGATAGGCTGTAAACCACGCCCACCTCACGCGCAGATAATTGCCTCTGACAAAACTAAATCAGCAAATGGCTTTAGCGGAGACTTGCAAGGTGTGGGCAGGCGTGCCAGCGACTGGCGTGAGTCATTGCTGCGGTTGGTGTGATGAAGATGTGGGCGGATGCATCAAAATCGGTACCATAGCGGTACCATGAAAGTTGCAAGCGCAAAAACACAGAATTCAAACGCGCCAAAGAGCCTCATAAATAAATGGCTATGACGCCGAGACCCGCAAAAACAAAAGGTCTCAGAGCATTTACGCTTTGAGACCTTTGCTGTAACTGGTGCCGGAGAAAGGAATCGAACCCTCGACCTTCTCATTACAAGTGAGCTGCTCTACCAACTGAGCTACTCCGGCAGTTTAGTGCTGGCTACTGTCAACACGAACTCTTAACAGCGCGCCGAATTATAGATGAATTATGGCAAACGAGTTTTGTTTCAATGCTGTGGTTATTTAACGATGGTGAGTTTAGGGCGCTTTGCGTCGAGAGGTTCAGGGCTCGGCGCAGCTTGGGATTGCGCCGGCGCTGCTGTGTTCGCGTCAGCGCCTGCGGCAAAACCTGCTGTTGACGCGTTAGTGGCTGGTGTTTGGTCGGCGCGTGGTTCTTCAACCTCGAAGCCCATTCCGGCGCCGGTTTCGCGCGCATAGAGTGCTGTGACAGCACCAACAGGGATATAGAGGTTTTCGGTTACGCCATTAAAGCGTGCCTGAAACTCGATCGTGTCGTTGCCCATGACCAGGCCCTTGGTTGCCATCACGCCAATATTGAGCGTGATTTGGCCATCCCTGATGTGTGCAGGCGGCACCATCGTGTTTTGGTCTACGCGCACCACAATCTGTGGCGTATACCCATTATCGGTACACCATTCGTGCAACGCACGAATCATGTACGGTTTAGTTGAGGTTTCAGCCATAGAACGGTTGCTTAACGGCGCATCACTTTTTCTGAGGGTGTCAGCGCCTCAATATATGCTGGGCGTGAAAAAATACGCTCGCCATATTTTTGAATGGGGGCGGCAGTTTTTGGCAATTCGATACCGTAGTGGTCAAGGCGCCAAAGTAAAGGTGCCATCGCAACGTCAAGCATCGAGAACTCTTCGCCGAGCATGTACTTGTTTTTGAGCAACAAAGGTGCAAGCTGCGACAAGCGATCGCGTACGGCTGCACGTGCGACATTCATGCGCTTTTCATCCGCGCGTACAGCACGATCTTCAAGCGCGGCGACGTGAATAAACAACTCTTTTTCAAAGTTGTATAAAAACAGACGCGTGCGCGCCCGCATGACTGGGTCGGCAGGCATCAATTGTGGGTGAGGAAAGCGCTCGTCAATATATGCATTGATGATGTTTGACTCATACAAAATGAGATCACGCTCAACCAGAATCGGCACTTGTCCGTAGGGATTCATGACGGCAATATCTTCGGGCTTATTGAATAAGTCGATATCGCGGATTTCGAAATCCATGCCTTTTTCAAACAACACAAAGCGGCAGCGATGTGAGAAGGGGCAGGTGGTACCGGAGTAGAGGACCATCATGTTGGATTTCCGTCCTAAAAATGACTACAGATAAAAACGAAAGGCCAGCGTCTACATTCAGCAGACGCTGGCCCTGAAATAAATGCTACTTAACGTGCTTCCAGAACGAGGCGTTCAGGCGCCACGCAACGACAAAAAACAGACCTAAGAACAACAATACCCAAACGCCAATTTGTTTGCGTTTTTGCTGAACAGGTTCAGACATCCATGTCATGAAGGCTGTCAGGTCAGCCACATCATTATCGTAGGCAGAGGTACGTGTTGCGTCGAGCGCTTTGAACTTGTGCTCTGTGCTTGCCTTGCCATGATAGTTTTCAAGCTTTTCGGTTTTGCTTGTGGCGTAACCAAGTGCGTCATAGGTTGTTGTGACCCGCTCCCAAGCGGCATGACCCTTACCACCGGGTGCTTCGTGCTCATGCACAACAGTGGTAGTGAGTTCGCGGGGGCCCTGGCGCTCGTAGAGAACGTGAGGCATGGCAGCCGCCGGGTAAGCCAAGTTATCCCAGCCCGTTGGCTTGCTGGTGTCGCGGTAAAAGGTACGCAAGTAGGTGTAGATATAGTCTGAGCCAGTTGGACCAGCATTGGCTGACTTAGCGCGTGCAATAACTGACAAGTCAGGCGGCATTACGCCGAACCAGCGCTTGCCGTCTTTGACAGAAACCGAACCCATCATCAGATCACCGACTTTATCGCCGGTAAACAAAAGGCTGGTGCGGATTTGCTCATCGGTCAGACCGATGTCGTTCAGTTTGTTGTAGCGCATCGATGATGCGCTATGGCAATTCAAGCAATAGTTGACAAACAGCTTGGCACCGTTTTGCAGTGAGGTGAGCTCATTGATGCGGTTGGGGGCGCGATCGAGGGCAAACTCACCGCCTGAGGCGTTAGCCCCAGTGCAGGTTATCAACAGGGCAAGAGCACAAAGCAGCTTCTTGATCATGGTCATTCCGTAAATTAGGTTAGGCTCAATGGGCGTGGAACGTGACGCGGTCAGGGACCGCTTTAAAGGTTCCGAGACGGCTCCATACCGGCATCAAGAAAAAGAAGCCCAGATAGATGAGCGTACCAATTTGCGAGATGAGGTTGAAGAGGTCTGTTGGCGCTTGTGTTCCGAGGTAGCCCAAGACAACAAAGTTGACAAAGAAAATACCGTAAAGCGTTTTGTGCCAACCAGGACGATAGCGAATGGATTTGACAGGGCTGTAATCTAGCCAGGGCAGGAAGAACAACAGCACGACCGCGCCACCCATCGCCACGACACCCCAGAATTTTGCGTCGATCAAGCGCAGCAATACTGCAACGCCTAACAACACAACGGGCACAAGCAACTTCAAGAGGCCTTTGTTACGCAAGAACATGACGATTGCAGCGATGACCGCTGCGCCAGCCAAGACCCAGGTGAAGTCGTCGGTCGTTGCACGCAACATTGAG
>CAIZGG010000273.1 GCA_903932425.1 uncultured beta proteobacterium
CGCCTGACGAATCCACCAGGTTGCATAGGTTGAAAACTTATATCCACGGCGATATTCAAACTTATCCACGGCTTTCATCAAACCGATGTTGCCCTCTTGGATCAGATCCAAGAATTGCAAGCCACGGTTGGTGTATTTTTTAGCAATCGAGATTACCAAACGCAAGTTGGCTTCAGTCATTTCGCGCTTAGCTTTACGCGCCTTGGCTTCGCCAGTGGCCATCTTTTTGTTGACGTCTTTCAAATCTTTAAGTGGCAGCACCACGCGCACTTGCAGATCGATCAACTTTTGCTGAAGCTCTTGCACAGCAGGCACGTGACGTGTCAGTGTGAGCGAATAATCTGCACCACTCGCAACTTCGCCCAGCACCCACTCAAGGTTTGTTTCGTTACCCGGAAACACCTTAATAAAGTGCGCACGCGGCATACCGGCACGTTCAACACAAGTGTGCAAGACAGCGCGCTCAATTTTGCGCACTTCTTCGACCTGTTGACGCAACGTATCGGCTAAACGCTCGACCATTTTGGCGGTAAAGCGGATACCCATGAGCTCGTTTTGAATAAGCTCTTGTGCCGCCATGTAGGGCTTAGAGCGATAGCCATCTTTTTCGTAGGCGGCACGCATCTTTGTAAATTGCACGCCCACGATATCGAACTTGGCCATGCCTTTGATACGCAGATCTTCAACTTGCTTGCTGCTCATGCCACCGGCTGGGCCGTCTTCTTCGGCCTCGTCAGCAACACCAGCACCAGCGTATTCTTCGCCATCATCATCCACCAAGCCATCGATCACTTCATCGATTTGAGCTTGCACATCACGTACACGCTGCACATGGTTCAAGATTTCGTTGATGGTAGTGGGGCATGCTGAAATGGCTTTCACCATATCTTTTAAACCGCCCTCAATACGCTTGGCGATTTCGATTTCGCCTTCGCGGGTCAAGAGTTCAACCGTACCCATTTCACGCATATACATACGCACGGGGTCGGTGGTGCGGCCAAAGTCTGAATCTACGGTGGTCAGCGCGGCTTCGGCTTCGTCTTCAACGTCATCGTCTGAGGTGGCAACAGGCGCGTTTTCACCCAGCAACAACGACTCGGCGTCGGGGGCCTGGTCATAGACCGCAATACCCATGTCGCTAAAGGTGCTGATAATGCCGTCGATTGCCTCGGCGTCAACCAGGTCATCAGGCAGATGATCGTTGATCTCGCCATAGGTGAGATAGCCACGATCTTTACCGAGCTTAATCAGTAATTTAAGACGATTGCGGCGTGCTTCGTATTCTTCTGGCGTAACCGGGCCGCGGGCGATCAGGTCTTTGCCCTCGCCTTTAACACGCTTGCCGCGTTTAACTGGTTTGAGATCAGGCAGAACTTCGGCTTCATGCTCGCCATCGCCCGAATCACCAAACTCGCTGTCGCTGTTGTTATTTGGATTTTTTGACGGACGACCTGGGCGCCGACCTGTACCACCGGGTGGGCGACCTGAAATCTTTTTAGGAGGACCATCGCCATCATCAACGGGTGGTGGTGGTTTAGAAACGTCGACCTTGCCAGGTGCCTTGGCCGAAATTGGCGCGGGTGGTGGCGCTTTGGCCAGCACTGGTTTGGCAGGGCTTGCCGCCTTGCCTGCCGCAGCCTTCGCGGGCGCGGCCTTGGTTGCAGTGGTTGTTGCTGTTTTGGCTGCTGCGCCTTTTACTGCAGCGTCTTTGGTGCTCGCGGCCTTAGCAGGCGCGGCAGCTGCCTTATCCGAAGCTTTAGCGGCAACCTTGGTTGCGGGTTTTACGGCCGGCTTTGCAGAGGCCGCTGGAGTAGAGACTTTAGATTTGCTAGGTGAAGCCGACTTCATTGATTCCTTGACTGATTGAGCTGCAGTGTTTGCTGCGGATTTTGAAACAGACTTAACCACAGCTGGCTTACCAGAAGCCAGCCCCGCCTTGGCGGGCGATTTAGCCGCAGAGTTACTAGATTTAGCAGCAGCGGATTTGGCCACTGCTTTGACCGCCGGCTTAGCGACAGGTTTGGAGGCTGACTTAGCACTTGACTTAGCACTTGACTTGGCCACAACTGGGGCTGACTTAGATCCAGATTTCGCCGTTGGCTTCACGGCAGCTTTGGGTTTGGGCGATGCGGCTGCCATGGTTTTTTTGATGCCGACGGATCGAGTCATTAGTGTGCTCTTTTGTATGGAATGTGCTGGATGGCACGAGCTTGCCCAACAAACGCTTGGACTGCGTAAACCTGTATTTTAACCGGATCAGCGTCCTTTGCTGGATTCGATTACCCCAATTAGACGGGTGATGCGGGAAGAAAGTTCCCGATAATTTTGCTGAGACTGTAAATTATTTAAGCCCCCAGCAATTAATGCCTCTTGCTCACTTTTTAAGCTCTCAAGCTCAATCCGACGCAAAGCGTCTTCCCACTCACCCTGCGGGTTAGGCAAGGGATCCTGAGCCATCAGGTCTGCGGCGACCGACGCCATCAAAATCCCTAGATCGGCCCCAGGATCGGACGCCTGGATCAGCGCACCGACATGGCGCGCTCCACTGGCCTGCGCAAGCACGATCAACTCTCTGACCATTTCTAAGTGGGGACCACGCTCAAGAAGTTCAAGCTGCTGCTCACCCATCACGTCAACTAATTCAGGATGGGTCAGCAGCAATCTCAGCAGGCGCTTAGCCATTGGGGCGACAGCGCGTCGATCGACGCGTTGTGTCGGTTTGCGGGCGGCAAAACGCTCGCCGCTGCGGTTTGGCTCGAATCCGCCTGGCGCATCGTCATAGCCCTGAAAGCTCGACTCACCGCCAGCCGACTCGTAGCCAAGCTGGGGGGCATAATCCCCGCCATCCGAGGCGCCAAAGCCCTGCTCGGTCGTTACCGCGCCGGCGCCTCGCCCGCCGCCTGCCCTTGGGGCGAAGCCGCCAGCCCGGCGTTGCGCCGGCGCCCCGGCACCTGGCCCCGCGCCTAACGCCCCGCCTGCACCCCGGCTCGGCGCAGGCAAGCCGGTTAATACAGGGGTCGTTTCTTTTTCAAGCAAGGCAGTTAACTCTTCGGGCGTTAACTGCGCCAGACGGGCAAACTCGTTTTGCAACTGCACTTTAAGAGTGATTTGCGGAATCAAGGCAAGTAAGGGCCTGGCCTCGTGCACCAGAGCCGCACGCCCTTCGACTTCTTTTAAGGCATGACGCGAAGCGAGTTCGTTTAAGAAAAAAGTGGACAAGGCGTCGGATTCAGCCAAGCACGCTCGAAAAGCTTCTTCGCCAAATTGCCGGATATAACTATCAGGATCATGCTCTGCCGGTAAAAATAAAAACCGGATAGAAATATCATCGCGCAATAGAGGCAAGCACGATTGTAAGGCACGCCAAGCGGCCCGACGCCCTGCACCGTCACCATCAAAACTAAAAATAATCTTATCGCTTGAGCGCAGTAACTTTTGGATATGCACCGGGGTCGTCGCGGTACCCAAGGTGGCAACCGCATTGCGCACGCCTAGCTGCGCCAAGCCCACCACATCCATATACCCCTCAACAACGATCACGCAACCTTCAGACCGAATCGCCGAGCGCCCCTCAAACAAGCCATACAGCTCGTTACCCTTTGAAAAGACAGGAGTTTCAGGCGAGTTTAGATATTTCGGCTCACCTTTGCCGATAATACGGCCACCAAATCCAACGATCTCGCCTTTGACATTGCGGATCGGAAACATCACCCGTTCGCGAAAGCGATCGTAGCGCCGACCGTCTTCAGCCTCGATAACAAGACCAGACTCAACTAAAAGTGGATCGTCATAACGGGTAAAGACCTTTGCCAAAGCCTGCCGATCAGAACTGGCCCAGCCGAGACCAAATTCTTTAGCGATTTCGCCAGTTAAGCCACGCTGTTTTAAATACCGAATCGCAGCGGGGGTTTCGCGTAATTGGGCTAAATAGTGGGTTTGGGCGGCTTCAAGCACCTTGGTATGCGCAGACACCTCTTCACGGCGGCGCGCCGTTGCAGCCTTTTGACCAGGCGAGCGGTTTTCTTCGGGGACAGACATCCCCACGGCTGAGGCGAGCGTTCGAACGGCCTCTGGGAAACTCGCCCCAGTGTGCTCAATTAGAAAGGTAATCGCACTGCCATGAGCCCCACAACCGAAGCAGTGATAAAACTGTTTGGTAGGGCTGACAGTAAAAGAGGGAGACTTTTCGTTATGAAAGGGACATAACCCAAGAAGGTTGATGCCACCTTTTTTTAACTGTACGTAGCGCCCAACAACGTCTGCCACGTCAACACGGGCGAGAAGATCCTGGATAAACGAATCTGGGATCAATGCTTAGGCCATACGCTTGCAGCGCATCAGACGATGCGCCACAGACTAAAACATGCGCGGAGGCAATTGCTGGCTGCGGATGCGCTTGTAATGGCGCTTAACGGCAGCAGCCTGCTTGCGCTTGCGCTCAGCAGTGGGTTTTTCATAGAATTCGCGGGCGCGCAACTCGGTCAACAGGCCGGTTTTTTCAATTGTGCGCTTGAAGCGACGCAGTGCGGCTTCAAAGGGCTCGTTTTCTTTCAGACGAACGATAGGCATAGGGTGCGTGACGTAAAAAAGTGAGTTAAACAGCGAACGATACTGGTGTTTGGAGCAATGTGAAGAGGTGTTAGCAGACCCTTTGTACAGCTTAAGGGCAAGCAAAACTCTACGACCACAGCCTTTGATAATAGCACAAATACGCTATTTGTTGGGCGCGGCAGACCACTTTTTGACCAAGTCAGGCAGCTGAACGGAATCGTAGTGCTCGAAAGGCTGGTGGATCCAGGGATTAGTTGTAAGTGCCACAACGACATAG
>CAIZGG010000274.1 GCA_903932425.1 uncultured beta proteobacterium
GCCGCGGAAAGCATAGAATATGAATCAACGGTGTCACTGACGGAAGAAGGACGGAGGAATTGTGATTTCGCAAGAGCTTGAAGTTAGCCTACATATGGCGTTTGTCGAGGCACGTTCAGCTCGCCACGAATTTATTACGGTCGAGCACTTACTGCTTTCGCTGCTTGATAACGCAGCGGCTATCGAAGTGTTGAAGGCCTGTGTGGCTAATCTAGACGAACTGCGCAGCCATCTGCGTAAGTTTGTGACTGACAACACCCCGGTGATCCCCGCAGGTACTGAGGTTGATACGCAGCCTACGCTTGGTTTCCAACGTGTCATTCAGCGCGCAATTATGCACGTGTCAGCTGGTGGAGCCTCCAAAAAACCGGTCACGGGCGCCAACGTGCTCGTCGCGATTTTTGGCGAAAAAGAATCGCACGCGGTGTACTACCTGCAACAGCAGGGTATTTCGCGTTTGGATGTGGTTAATTTTCTGTCACATGGCATTAGCAAGGCGTCTGCTGGCGAAGCGCCTACTCCCAAAGAACAACCTGGTAACGGTGAAGAGCAGGGGGCCGAGGCCCGTCAATCACCACTTGACCTGTACACCCAGGATTTGAACGCGTCGGCTAACGCTGGCCGCATCGATCCGTTAATTGGCCGCGAACACGAGGTTGAGCGAGTCATTCAAACCCTTTGCCGCCGTCGTAAAAATAATCCGCTTTTAGTTGGTGAGGCCGGCGTTGGTAAGACGGCGATTGCTGAAGGCCTTGCCTATCGCATCACGCGTGGCGAAGTGCCCGAAGTCTTACAAGACGCGCAGGTGTTTTCCTTGGATATGGGGGCGCTGCTTGCCGGCACCAAATACCGTGGTGATTTTGAGCAGCGCCTCAAGGGCGTGCTCAAGCAGTTGCGCAACAACCCTCAAGCGATTTTGTTTATTGACGAAATTCACACCTTGATCGGTGCGGGTTCGGCTTCAGGCGGCACGCTAGACGCGTCTAATTTGCTTAAGCCTGCGCTGTCGTCTGGGCAGTTGCGCTGCATCGGTGCCACAACTTATACCGAGTTTCGCGGAGTCTTTGAAAAAGACGCGGCGCTTTCAAGGCGGTTTCAAAAAGTCGATGTGCCTGAACCTAGTGTTGCGCAGACCATTCAAATTTTGCGCGGACTGAAAGGTCGTTTTGAAGAGCATCATGGGGTCAAATATTCGAGTGCTGCACTGACCGCGGCCGCTGAGTTGTCTGCGCGTCACATCAATGACCGGCACTTGCCCGATAAGGCGATTGACGTCATCGATGAGGCAGGGGCGGCGCAACGCTTGTTGCCTCGTTCAAAACAAAAGAAAGTGATTGGTAAAACTGAAATCGAAGCGATCGTTTCTAAAATCGCACGTATCCCACCCCAAACGGTTTCAAGCGATGACCGCAGCAAGTTGGCCACGCTTGAACGTGATTTAAAAACAGTGGTGTATGGTCAGGACGGTGCGATCGAAGTGCTGGCTTCTGCCATCAAGATGGCTCGCTCGGGGCTCGGTCGCCCTGAGAAACCCATTGGCGCGTTTCTGTTTTCAGGGCCGACGGGTGTTGGTAAAACAGAGGTTGCTCGCCAGTTGGCATTCACGTTAGGGATCGAACTGCTGCGCTTTGATATGTCAGAGTACATGGAGCGCCATACTGTCTCGCGCCTGATTGGCGCCCCTCCGGGATATGTTGGTTTTGACCAAGGAGGGCTGTTGACTGAAGCAATCACTAAGCAACCGCACTGCGTGTTGTTGCTTGATGAGATTGAAAAAGCGCATCCGGATGTGTTTAATATTTTGCTGCAAGTGATGGATCACGGCACGCTGACCGATAACAATGGCCGTAAAGCCGACTTCCGTAATGTGATTTTGGTCATGACGACTAATGCCGGCGCTGAGGCGCTGAACAAACCGAATATCGGTTTTTCAAACACTCGCGCTAGTGGCGACGAAATGGGTGACATCAAGCGTTTGTTCTCGCCCGAGTTTCGCAACCGTTTAGATGCGATTGTGCCGTTTGCGCAGCTTGATCAAGCGGTCATTTTGCGCGTGGTCGATAAGTTCTTGATGCAGCTAGAAGACCAACTGCACGATAAGCGTGTCGATGCGAGCTTTACCGATGCCTTGCGGGCACACTTGGGTAAAAATGGTTTTGACCCTTTGATGGGCGCGCGTCCCATGCAGCGTTTGATTCAAGATACGATTCGCCGGGCCTTGGCTGACGAACTCTTGTTTGGAAAACTGGTCGATGGCGGTTCTGTCATTGTCGATATTGATGCTGACGGTAAAGTGGTGCTGACGTTTGGCCCCCGAGTCGACAAACCTCAAAAGTCAGTATCTGGTTCTGACCAAGAAGCCGAGTTGACTCACTGATGGCTTGTCACCTGACGACCTGTCCCCGTTTGTTTTCTACTTGGGGCAGGCCTGCGGTTTAGTTCGGGCCATGATGCGTGTATGAACGAGCAACCTATCGCGGCAGCCCACGCGTGGCACCCCCCGGGCTTGCTGCTGGCCTGCCATAACTGCGGGGCTGCCTACCAGCGCCCAGTGCTTGAGCCAGGGCAGTGGGCACAGTGCGAGCGCTGTGATCACGTTCTTGAAACGTATGCTGTATTTACACCGCGCGCCTGGCTGGCGGTGATCGTCGCTGCATTACTTTGTTTTATGTTGGCCAACGCCTACCCGATTGCAACGCTGTTGATTTCGGGTCAGTCTCAAGCTGCGTCGTTTTTTGATGCAATTGTGATCACGTGGCAAGCAGGTTACCCCGAGGTCGCAGTGGTGTCGTTTGCCGCGGGCTTTTTGCTTCCGTTTGTGCAACTACTCTTGCTGTTATGGGTATTTCTTGCTCTCTCTGTGGGGCGTTTGCCACAAAAGTTTGAAGAGCTTGTCAGCCTGGTTGATTTGCTCAAACCCTGGTGTATGGTGCCAGTGTTTTTGATGGGAATTCTAGTGTCCGTGGTGAAGCTAGTAGGCTTGGCCTCGCTAGTGCCCGGTGTCGGCCTGTTTGCAACCGCGGTATCGGCAATTTTTGTGACGGCCCTGACACGTCTGTCAGCTCAAAGGATTCGCTGCCTGGCTTACGACCACGGCTTGCCAGCACCGCTTGAACCTTTGCCAAAGGCCCCATCGCCCGCGTCCTTTCATCGGACCTGGGCGTTGATCGTTGCAGCGGCCTTGTTGTATATCCCCGCCAATTTCCTGCCTATCATGCAAATCAATTCGATTGCAGGTGATTCAGCCCATACGATCTTGGGCGGTGTCATCGAACTGGTCAGTATGGGTTCTTATAGTATTGCCGCTGTCGTTTTTATTGCCAGTGTCGTCGTACCGCTGTTTAAACTCGTGTGTTTAGGCGTGTTGGTGTATCTGGCACAGAGGCGTGCCACGGGTGCGCTTCGAACCCGCACGCATCTCTATGAAGTGGTCGAGTTTATCGGTCAGTGGTCAATGCTGGACGTATTTGTGGTGATTTTGCTGTCGGCGCTGGGGCGTTTTGGTAATTTATTAACGATCGACCCAGGCGGTGGGGCAGTCGCCTTTGCGGGTGTTGTGATTTTGACGATGCTCGCGGCGCTGGGCTTTGATCCGCGCTTAGCGTGGCGGCGCGCGGGTCATCGCAGGCATCATTTGCCAGAGTCTGCGAAAATGGCGTCAGTCAGTTAGGTGTTACGTTTTAAGAGTTAAGTGTTAGGTGTTAGGTGTTAGGTGATCGCGCTGATGGGTGAGTCATCGAGCACGATGTTCTAGGCCTCAGGGTCTACCGGTCATGACCGTCATACGTTTACCAAGGAGTCCGGCATGCCGGAGCAGTCGAAGACAAATCAAATGCCCGGGTTGCCGCGCGTCAGTCAGCGCCCAAAGCGCAACCTTGGATGGGTTTGGTTGATTCCAATTGTGGCCGCTTTGGTTGGCTTGTCGATTCTTTATCACAGCTGGTCTAAGCAAGGCCCGCGGATTTTCATAACCTTTCAATCGGCGACGGGCCTAGAGGCGGGCAAGACCCAACTGCGCTATCGCGATGTAGTGATTGGCCTTGTCAAAGAGATTCGTTTAACGGACACCCGTGATAAGGTGGTCGTTGAGGCCGAGTTGAATAAAGATGCCGCTGGAATGGCGAACGAGTCGACCCAATTTTGGGTTGTCAAGCCGCGCATTGGGATCAGTGGGGTCTCGGGCCTGTCGACCTTAATGTCGGGTGCCTTTATTGAAACCGATACAAAGCACGGTGCCTTGGGTAAGGCAACGCAAAAGCAATTTATGGGCCTCGAAGAGCCGCCACCGATTACCAGCGATCGCCCCGGCACTCGTTTTGCCTTGCGTAGCGATGACTTGGGTTCGCTTAGCGTGGGTGCGCCGGTGTACATGCGGCGTTTGCAGGTTGGCATGATTTCAAGCTACAAGCTTGAGCCTGGCGGTAAATTCATCGAGCTCGAAGTCTTTATCGACGCGCCCTATGATCGTTACGTCGATGGTAGTACGCGTTTCTGGAACGAAAGCGGCATAGACGTCACCCTTTCGCCCGAAGGGATGCAGATCAATACACAATCACTGGTGTCGTTGATTGCTGGTGGAGTGTCTTTTGGCTCGTTTGGCAAAGCGCGCGATCTTTCTGAGGTGGATCGGGTCTTTAAGCTGTACGACAATCGTCGCGCCGCTGAGATCGAGCCGCAGGGCGTCGCTGTGCCGATTTATATGCGCTTTGATCAGCCAACCCGAGGGCTTAAGGCTGGTGCCATGGTTGACTTTCACGGAGTTGATATCGGTATCGTAAATTCTGTGGCGCTTGATTTTGATCTTCCACGAGGTCAGTTCTTTACCTCGGTCAATGCAACCTTGTATCCCGAACGCTTAGGGACGGTATACCGCGAAATGAATATGTCGCGACGTACGGTTGAGCAGTTAGCTAACTCGTTGGTACTGATGACTAACCGAGGGATGCGTGCGCAGTTGCGTACAGCCAATATCTTGACAGGCCAACTGTATATTGTTCTTGAAGACTTCCCGAATGCTCCCAAGGTTGAAACACCTAAAGCGGAGATTCCCTTCAAGATGCCGACGCTGGCTTCAGACGATCTAGACAAGCTGCAGCAGCAAGTTGCCAGTATCGTCAATAAGCTCGATAAGATTCCTTTTGAGTCGATTGGAAATGAAGTCAACGAGATGATCAAGCAGATCAAAGTGCTGAGTGTGACGCTGGATAAGTCGGTTGTCCCTAAGCTTGCGACAACGCTCACGCAAGTTGAGCTTGCGGTCAAAAATCTGAACGGGCTCATTGCGCCTGGCAGCCCGATGACTGCTAGCGCTGAGGCCATGCTTGAAGACCTGAGGCGTAGTTTGCGTTCGTTACGCGGGCTGACAGACTCGTTACAGACGCAACCCGACTCGATTATTACCGGCCGCAATCCTAAACCCTATTCACGTGAGACGCTTGGAGCGCCCGTAAAATGAAAAGCGCCTGCAAATTGAAAAATGTATTGTTGATTGCGTTGGCCGCTTTTCTTGCCGGCTGCTCAACGCCCGCACCGCATTACTACACCCTGAGCCCTGAGGGTACGCGGACGGTAGCGCCATCTGGGCAGCGGGTGGGTGCCTATGCGCTGAGTCCCGTGACAGTGCCAGCTGAGGTCGATAACACCGCCCTCGTCACCCGCGAACCGAATGGGCGCCTGATGCCCCTGAGCGACGACCGATGGACCGCCGCTTTATCTTCGCACTTGCAAAGCGCCCTGGGCCTGGAATTGACGGCAGCCTTAGGCATGCCACCCGTTCAAAATATTACTCAGGGTGTGACGCAGGGTAATACGACGCAAGTTCAAGTAGATGTTCAACGCTTTGAACTCGTGCCCGGGCAGTATGTGGCTCTGGAAGCGTTGTGGCGCGTGCGTTTTGGGCAAAATGGGTTAGTGTTAACCTGTTTTTCACAGCTCAAGCAAAACGTCGATGTTGGCGTGACGGCGCTGGTGTTGGGCCAGCAAAAAAATACGCAGATTCTGTCTCAGCAAATCGCACAGGCACTGACCTCGCGCAGTGCCCCAGCGACGCTCCAATGCACACAATCTAAGCCATCAAGCTAAACAAACGTTTTGATTCGAGCCAGGCTAGCCTTTTCCGGTGCTACCAAAGCCACCGTTGCCGCGGGTGCTTTGTTCAAACTCGTCGACCACGTTGAATTGCACTTGCGCAACGGGTAAGACAACGAGTTGAGCCAGGCGTTCAAGCGGCTCAAGCGTATAGGGGGTTTGGCTCCGGTTCCAGGCCGACACCATTAGGGGCCCTTGGTAATCTGAGTCGATCAAGCCGACTAAGTTGCCGAGCACAATGCCATGTTTGTGACCGAGCCCCGAGCGCGGCAAAATCACGGCGGCATACGCGGGATCAGCAACATGCAGCGCCAGCCCAGTGGGGATCAGGTGAGTGGCACCAGGCTCAATCACCAGAGCGCTGTCAAGGCAAGCTCTCAAATCTAAACCTGCCGAGCCTGCTGTGGCGTAGGCGGGGAGATGCTCGCGCATCCGAGGATCCAGGATTTTTAATTCGACGGTTTTCATTGTTGTCCTCTTCAGGGGGTGCAAGGTTGTTTGGTGTGGCTAGGTTGGGCCATAAGATTTTGCTTGCGGCATTCAATCTGGGGTAGCCGTCGGACGTTTTTCGTTCGACTTATTTTCTGAACGTTGAACGACGTTGTTTGCTTCGTTGAGCGCTACGTGTTGTCCAGATAAGCGCTGCAACGCCGATTAACACTGCGCACCCCAAGGCCGAGTAAATCAATGATTCACGCGAGTGTCTGGCAGCATCAATGCTGATCGCAGTTAAGTAGCCGGGGGCTAGCAGGGCTGGCAGCCAAAAGATGGCGGACAAAACGTTGGCCAGTTGAAATTTTTTTTCAGGCATCCCCATCACGCCCGCAACGGTCGGCATCAAGCTGCGTATTGGGCCTAGAAAACGCCCGAGTAAGACGGCTAAAAAACCATAGCGAAAACATAGTAAACGTGCACGTGCCACTGAGCTGCGATGGGTTTTGAGGAGCGTGAGTCGTAAAACCCGTGGGCCAAGCCATTTGCCGAACCAGTATGACAGCGCATCACCGAGGACGGCGCCTGTGACACCCCAAAGAAAAATGGGTAGAGCAGAAAGAGTCCCGCTACCGACTAAGCCCCCACTCATCATTAACAAAACCGTTGCGGGCAAAAAGATTCCAACGACAAAGAGCGATTCGCCAAGTGTCATTAAAAAAATAATGGGTCCAGCCCAAGCCTGATAGGTTTGAATAAATTGCCCGGCCTGAGTGATCAGCGCATCCATACCGAAGTCTATTAACGTTTGGCAGGAAGGCGTGCCGCAATCGCAGCAATCAGTTGACGCGCGATGTTTTGTTTAGCGCTGGTTGGCAGCGGATGCTCGCCCTGTTCATCAAAAATGCTGACGGTTGTGTGGTCCGCATCCATGACGTGCTGAGCGAGATTGCCGATTAACATCGGGATGCCTTTACGCTTGCGTTTGTCGTGCGCATATTCAGAAAGTCGTTCGGTTTCAGCGGCAAAGCCTACGCACCACGGTGCCTTGGGTAAGGCTGCAACCGTGGCAAGAATGTCAGGGTTTAACGCAAACTCTAGGTTGGGCGTGTGCGTGGCTTTTGCCTTCGGGTCTTTTTTGATTTTGTCGCCTGCAACATTGGCGACACGCCAGTCAGCCACAGCTGCGACCGAGATGAAAATATCTTGGCCGTTGACGTGTGCCATGACCGCATCATGCATTTGTTGCGCCGTTTGCACTTGAATGCACGGGATACCATAGGGCTCGGGCAGGGCGGTCGGGCCCGAGATTAAAGTGACCTCAGCCCCTGCTTCAAAAGCGGCTCGCGCCAAGGCATAGCCAGTTTTTCCTGAAGAGCGATTAGTGATCACGCGCACCGGGTCAATGGGCTCGACAGTCGGGCCTGCAGTGATGAGTACGCGCTTATTTTGTAAAAGCTTAGGCTGAAAAAAGGCAATCATTTCGGCTAACAATTGATGCGGTTCAAGCATCCGACCGTCACCGGTTTCGCCACAAGCTTGTTGCCCTGCGCCGGGGCCCAAGACGGTGACGCCGTCTTGTGTGAGCTGCGCCACGTTACGTTGGGTGGGGGCCGCTGACCACATCTCGCGATTCATCGCAGGCGCAACGAGTAGCGGGCAGGCGCGTGCCAAACAGAGTGTTGACAACAGGTCGTCGGCGCGCCCGTGCACCAATTTTGCCATGAAGTCGGCCGAGGCAGGTGCAATCAAAATCGCATCAGCGCCACGGCTCAGGTCAATATGGGCCATGTTGTTTGGGATGCGTGGGTCCCAGGCGTCGGTAAACACCGGGCGCCCGCTCAGCGCTTGCATGGTTACGGCAGTAATGAAATGTGTGGCCGCATCGGTCATGATGACATCGACGGTGGCGCCCTGTTCGATTAGGCGACGCACGAGTTCAGCCGACTTGTAGCAGGCGATACCGCCGCTTAAGCCTAAGACGATACGTTTATCAAGTAGCTGTTGCATGGCGACCTCGTAGACGAAGAACTTCATCCAGTATCAGCAGGATAGCACCGAGCGTGATACAGCTGTCGGCGATGTTAAAGGCAGGGTAGTACCAGTTTTGCCAATAGAACAATAAAAAATCAATCACGTGGCCGTAAGCGACGCGGTCGATCACGTTTCCGAGGGCGCCACTTAAAATCAATGACAACGCGAGTAGTAAGCGGGTCTGCGTACGGTTTTTATGCATCATCCAAAGAATGAACCCCGCAGCGCCTAGGCCTAATACTGTAAAAAACCAGCGTTGCCATCCCGCTTGGTCTGCCAAAAAGCTAAACGCCGCGCCTGGGTTATAGAGCAGCGTGAAGTCAAAGAAGGGTAAGACTTTCAGCCGCTCGCCATAGCGTAGGGATGAGTCAAACCAAAGCTTGGTCAGTTGATCGACGATCAACATGCACCCGGCTAGAACCAGCCAGCGGGTGAGCGCTGGTGGGGTCTGAGCCTGTGAGTTGACTTTGGGGTTGACACTCATTGTGGCTTAGCCGTTTGCGTGCGCGCGTAAGTGGCCATTCATCTTCGCTTAGCCGGCTGCCTTCGCTTCGTTCAGATTGCTCACGCAGCGTCCGCAAATGTCGGGGTGCTCGGCATCGTGACCAATATCTTCACGCCAATGCCAGCAACGTTCGCATTTTTTATGCTGTGAGGGTGCGATGCTGATCAAGAGTTCAGTTTGCGCGTCTGCTGTGGTCGCATGCACGCTGACTTTGGACACGATCAAGATGAACGGTAGTTGCTCTGCGACGCTTTGTAGCAAGGCGAGATCAGCCCCGTGCGCCGTGAGTTGGACCTCACCTTGGAGTGACGAGCCAATACTGCCGGCTGTGCGAAGCTCTTCGAGTTTGCGGGTGACGAGGGCACGGATTTCGCGTAAACGAGACCAGCGCTGCTGCAGCGTGTCAGCCTCGGCGATTGCGGGTACCGAGTGATAACACTCGGTGAAAATCGTCAGGCGACTGGTGTCAGGCTGTTCAGCGAGGGTCGAGGTGCACAGAATGCCCCAAGCCTCTTCAGCGGTAAACGACAGAATAGGTGCCATCAGCTTGAGTAAAGTCTGGGTGATGTGCAAGAGCGCTGTTTGCGCAGAGCGACGAGCCAGACTGTTTGGCGCTGAGGTGTACAAGCGGTCTTTTAAGACATCAAGGTAAAACGAACCTAAGTCTTCAGAGCAAAAATGTTGCAAACGAGACATTGCGGGCTGAAATTCGTATTGCTCAAAGTTCTTCAGGACCTCGGCTTGCATCTGTGCTGTCATCGCCAGTGCATACCGATCGATTTCAAGCATGCTTTCAGGCTGCACGGCATCTTTTGCCGCATTAAAGTCGGCTAGATTGGCGAGCAAAAAGCGTAAGGTGTTACGGATACGGCGGTAGCTTTCAACCACGCGCTTAAGAATTTCGTCAGAGATCGACAGTTCGCCAGAGTAATCGGTGCTGGCTACCCAAAGACGTAAGATTTCGGCGCCTAAGCTGTCAGAGACTTTTTGGGGGGCAATGACGTTGCCCACCGACTTACTCATTTTTCGACCTTGGCCGTCAACGACAAAGCCGTGTGTCAACAAGCTGTTGTATGGGGCGCGGCCTTCGAGCATGCAACCGGTTAGCAACGAAGAATGAAACCAACCGCGATGCTGATCGGAGCCCTCAAGGTACATATCAGCAGGCCAGGGCAATTCGCCATGCGAACCCTGCTGGGCATTGCCTAAGCCGCCCAAAACGGTGGCGTGCGTCGTACCAGAGTCAAACCATACATCGAGAGTGTCGCGATTCTTTTCGTATTGATCGGCCTCAGGCCCGAGTAAGTCAGCCGGTTCAACCGATTGCCAGGCCTCAATGCCACGTTGTTCAACGAGCTTGGCAACGGCTTCAAGCAAAGCAGGGGTGTCGGGGTGCAGGGCGCCTGTTTCTTTGTGAATAAAGAAGGCCATGGGCACGCCCCACTGACGCTGCCGTGAGAGGGTCCAGTCTGGGCGGTTAGCGATCATGGCATGCAAGCGTGCGCGGCCCCATGCCGGATAAAAGGCGGTGGCTTCGATAGCGGCCAAGGCACTGGTACGCAACGTAGGCGCATCACCCTTCGGGTGCACATCCATCCCCGCAAACCATTGGCTGGTTGCGCGATAAATGATGGGTGTTTTGTGGCGCCAGCAATGCATGTAGCTGTGCGCATGCGGTTCTTGTTTAAGCAAAGTGCCTGCTTGCATCAAGGCCTCAACGATTTTTGGATTGGCAGCCCAAATGCTTAAGCCACCGAAGCCAGGCAAGCCAGGTACAAACTTGCCGTCGCCCATAACAGGGCTGATGATGTCGGCATCTTTCATGCCGTTGGCTTTGCAGGATAAAAAGTCTTCAATACCGTAAGCCGGAGCCGAATGTACCACGCCTGTACCAGTGTCGAGCGTCACGTAATCGCCCAAATAAACTGGTGCCGTGCGTTGATAGCCCGCGTCAAAGCGCGCCAGTGGGTGTTCGAACTCGAGCTTGTTTAAGGCTTGCCCCAAGCAACGCGCGATGATCTCGCCTTGCAAATTCCATTCTTTCAGGCAGGCTTGAACACGGTCGACTGCGATCAGCAATAGTGCACCGGTTGCCGGCGCTGGGCTCACGCGAACCAGCGCATATTCAAACTCGGGGTGCAGATTGAGTGCCTGGTTTGACGGGATTGTCCAGGGAGTCGTTGTCCAGATCACAATGGCGCCAGGGTCAACCTCGTGGAGACCAAAAGCTTTTGCAAGGGCGGCGCGATCAATAAACGGGAACGCGACATGAACCGCTGGGTCTTTGCGATCGGCGTATTCAACTTCGGCCTCAGCCAACGCTGAGCCACAATCAAAGCACCAATTGACCGGCTTGAGGCCTCTGAATACATAGCCTTTGTCAAGGATTCGCCCAAGTGCTCGAATTTCGTTGGCTTCGTTGCTGAAGTTCATCGTCATGTAGGGACGATCCCAGTCGCCCAGCACACCGAGTCGTTCAAAATCCTTTTTCTGGCGTTCGATTTGCTCAAGTGCGTAGGCACGGGCCTTGGCTTGTACTTCAGCAACCGGCAGATGTTTGCCGTATTTCTTCTCGATCTGGATTTCAATCGGCATGCCATGGCAATCCCAGCCCGGCACATAGGCTGCATCAAAGCCGGCCATGTTGCGGCTCTTGACGATGATGTCTTTCAGAATTTTGTTGACTGCGTGTCCGATGTGGATGTCACCGTTTGCGTAGGGCGGGCCATCGTGCAACAAAAAAGTGGGTCGTCCTTTGCTTGCCTCGCGAATCGCCTGATAGACGCGTTTTTCTTGCCATTGTGCGACCCACAGAGGCTCGCGGCGTGGCAGGTCTCCGCGCATCGGAAACGGGGTGTCGGGCAGATTGAGAGTTTGTTTATAGTCCATGGGGCGCAAAATAAGCCCGCGCATGTTGTGCATCGGCATGCATGGCGGCAGTCAGGGTTGGGAGATCAGGAAACTTCTCTTCGTCGCGAAGATGTTTGAGAAGCTCAACGCGAATGAGTTTACCGTACGCATCGATATTGACATCAAAAAGATGGGACTCGAGCAGGATGCGACCATTGTCCTCGACGGTTGGGCGTACCCCCAGGCTGGCCACGCCTGGCAAAGCCTGTTCGGTCAGGCCATGAACGCGCACAACATAGATCCCTGAGCGGGCTGCGCATCTGGGGGTGACTCGCAGATTCAGGGTAGGCATATTCAGAGTGCGCCCCAGTTTTTGACCATGTACGACGTGACCTGTCATCGCGTAGGGGCGCCCCAGCAGGCTTTGGGCTTGTGTCAGGTCGCCTGCGGCCAGCGCGGCGCGAACCTCAGAGCTTGAAACGCGGTGACCAAGTTGATCTTTCACTTCAGAGAGAGTGTGGACCTCAAGACCAAGTTGTGGCCCGATCTTTTTTAGTAAGGCCACGTCGCCCGAACGCTGGCGGCCAAAGCGAAAGTCTTCGCCTACGATGAGCCAACGGGCGTTCAGGCCTTTGATCAACAGTCCTTCAATGAAGTCGTGTGCTGACATTTCAGCAAAGTTTTGATTGAAGCGCGCAAGCACGACTTGTTCAATCCCGCCTTGCTTCAGCGCGCTGAGTTTGTCGCGCAAACCGTTGATTTGCGGCGGAGACAGTTCGGGCCGCCGGTTTTTTTCAGCGAAAAACTGCCGCGGGTGTGGTTCAAAGGTTAAGACCGTTGGCACGAGCGCACGGGCGCGGGCAGCGCCCGTCACTTGGCTGAGCATGGCCAGATGCCCTAAATGCACCCCATCAAAGTTACCGATAGAGAGCGCGGTTGGTCGCCGCAACATAGGGGCCGAAGCTTGACGAAAAATGCTGAAAGAGGTGTTCACGAGCAACAGTTTACAATTTCAGGCTACCTTGTCCGTGAAAAACCATGTCTGAACCCCAAAAATCGCACTGCCGCTTCGTTATTTTGATCTCTGGAACGGGGTCAAACATGCAGGCGCTTGTGCGGGCATGCCAGTCAAAGGCCTGTGCGGGTGAAGTGGTGGCCGTCGTGTCTAACCGTTCGCAGGCCGCGGGCTTGCAATGGGCGCAGGGGCAGGGCATTGCGACTGAAGTCGTTGCACATCGTGATTTTTCGTCGCGCGAAGCCTTTGATCAGGCCTTGGCCGCAGTGATTGATCGGTATGAACCCGATTACGTGTTGTTGGCAGGGTTTATGCGAATCTTGACGCCGGCGTTTGTCGAACACTATGCAGCGCGCCTGATCAATATTCACCCTTCGCTGTTGCCGGCGTTTCCGGGTATGCATACACACGAGCAGGCTTTAGCAACCGGGGTGCAAAGTCATGGTTGCACTGTGCATTTTGTGACGCCAGTGCTTGATCATGGCCCAATCATTGCCCAGGGGGTCGTACCAGTGATGCCTGACGACACCCCGGATACGCTTGCCGCGCGGGTACTGACGGTTGAGCATCGTGTGTATCCCGCAGTTGCCACTTGGCTTGCGCAGTCGCGCGTCAAACTCATGCCTGATCAACGCGTGCAGGTTGAGGGCGCACCCAGGCGCTTATTTGTATCGGAGCACGCGCAATGAATGATTCTAAAAAAGCAGGCCCTCGTACCTCGTCAGGGCTTCCAAAACGCTCGATTCAGTCGTTTGCGCAGGCCCGTGCCGATGGTCAAGAGGGGCGAGCCAAGCGGGACGCTGGTGGTGTAACAGGTGCCTCGCGTGTGGGTACCAAAGAGGCCGCACGTGAAGCTGCGCGTGCAGCAGGTCAGGCGCTGCCCCGTAAAGGTTCTGCGACAGAGCGGCTGATGAACGCCACACCATTTTCGCCGCGCTCAGGCGGCGGTGGGGGTGAACGACCCGCTGGCCCGCGCGGCGAGCCGCAGCAGTCAACCTATACCGGGCGTGTGAAACCTCGTTTGCCGCCGATGACAATTCGCTTGGATCAAATTCGGCAAGTGCTCGACGAGGTTTTAACCTGGCGCTTCGCCGCAGACTCGGTTGTATCGCACTGGTTTCGGGCACATCCAAAGTTGGGGCCGCGTGATCGCGCTGAAGTGGCCGAGGTGGTTTATGACGTGCTGCGTAACTTGCGCCGGTATCGGCAACTTGCCGAAAGTGGGGTCGGTAACGCGGTGAGGCGTCTGGCGATTCAGGGCGCCATTGTGATGATTGACAATGGCCGTGTGCGTGAGGTTCTGGATCCCGGCGAAATTGCCTGGCTCGACCGGATCGCCCAAATTGACGAGCAATCTTTGTCGGTTGAAGTGCGTACCAGTCTGCCCGATTGGTTGTTTGAACGCCTGCAACATATGCCTAATCTTGAGCAGCTAGCGCAAGCCTTGAATCAGCCCGCAGCGCTTGATATTCGCGTCAACCCGATGAAGGCCGAGCGCGACGACATGCTGGCTGACCTGGCGCGCGGCAATGCGGTGCGACACGCGCCGGTTGCAACGCCTTACTCACCCTGGGGGATTCGCCTGACAGGTCGTCCCACTATGAATAAGTGGCACCAGTTCGAGCATGGCTTGATTGAGGTGCAAGATGAGGGGAGCCAGCTGCTTGCCTTGTTGGTAGGGCCCAAGCGCGGTGAGATGGTCATCGATTTTTGCGCGGGGGCTGGCGGTAAAACCCTGTTGCTCGGTGCGCTGATGCGCTCAACTGGGCGCCTGTACGCCTTAGATGTTTCAGCAACGCGATTGGCTAAAGCCAAGCCAAGGTTTGCGCGTAGTGGTCT
Source organism: uncultured beta proteobacterium (assembly GCA_903932425.1). Classification (GTDB taxonomy): domain Bacteria; phylum Pseudomonadota; class Gammaproteobacteria; order Burkholderiales; family Burkholderiaceae_B; genus Zwartia. Next base: position 14,763 of record CAIZGG010000274.1, read on the forward strand.
GTCAAACATTGTGCCGGTGGTGCTCGAGCACGAAAACGACACGCGTGTGCGACGCTTAGCGGGAAAAGCGCAGCGTGTATTAGTGGATGCGCCGTGTAGTGGTATTGGTACCTTGCGCCGTAACCCCGATTTGAAATGGCGCCAGTCAGTGCAAAGCTTGCAAGAACTGACGGCTTTGCAGGCCCGGATATTGGCTAGTGCTTCACGTTGTGTCGCCCCAGGTGGACGTTTGGTGTATGCCACATGTAGCGTCTTGGTTGAAGAAAATCAGGCCCAAGCTGAGCGCTTTTTGGCAGAACATCCAGATTTTGAATTGATTGATGCTGCACAGTTGCTTGCTGCGCGCACGTCTTTGCAGATAGAAGGCCCTTATTTGAATCTGAGGCCCGATGTGCACGGCACCGACGGCTTTTTTGCTGCTGTGTTTGAGCGACGCAAAGCGGGTGACGTGGTTGCGCCTGAGGAGCAAGCGCATGCGGCGGCAAAAGATGGTTTAAATCCTGTGGATCAAAACGAGGCTGCGGCAGCGGATTCTGAGCCAGTCAAACCCGCAAAAAAGCCCAGAGCCAGCAAGACGGCAGTTCGAGAAAAAAAGACTTAGTCGCTTGATTTTACGCAAAAACCTTGCGGTCAGGCTCGAAGCAAACCGCTTGGTTAGGCTAAAATAACGTTGACGATATTGTCTTAGGTGATCTATCCAAATATGAACGAAATCATTTCTTTTGTTGCAGGCGGTTTGTTGCAGGCTTCGTGGTGGCAAGTTGCCTTGATTACGCTGGGCCTGACCCACGTCACCATTGCGGCCGTTACGATCTTTTTGCATCGCAGCCAGGCTCATCGCGGTCTTGACCTGCATCCGATCGTGATGCACTTTTTCCGCTTATGGTTATGGTTAACCACGGGCATGGTGACAAAAGAATGGGTGGCGATTCACCGCAAGCACCACGCGCGTTGCGAACGTGAAGGCGATCCACATTCGCCTATGATTTATGGCATTAACAAAGTAATGTTTAGCGGCGCCGAGCTCTATCGGCACGAATCTAAAAACGCAGAAACGCTTTCTAAATTTGGTCATGGTACGCCCGATGACTGGGTCGAAAAACACATTTACTCGCGTTACAGCGCCCGCGGCATCCTGATTATGTTGGTCATTGACGTCGCGCTGTTTGGCGCTCTGGGCTTGACTGTATGGGCTGTGCAAATGGCGTGGATTCCCTTTTGGGCCGCTGGCGTGGTCAATGGTGTGGGTCATTACTTTGGCTATCGTAATTTTGCGTCACCAGATACCAGCACCAACGTGTTTCCAATCGGCATTTTGATCGGCGGCGAAGAGCTTCATAACAATCACCACGCCTTTGGTACCTCGGCTAAGTTTTCAAGCAAGTGGTACGAACTCGATATTGGCTGGCTGTATATCTTGGGTTTGCAAGCCGTTGGCCTGGCCAAGGTTAAAAAAGTAGCGCCTCGTTTGAGACTTGAAGCAACGGGTAAAACCGGGGTCGACGCACGCACCTTGCAAGGCGTGATTGCCCACCGCTTTGAGATTCTTGAGCGCTATACCGCCATCATGAAAACCGCTTGTCGCGCAGAACTTACACGCTTAAAGACGTCGAAGTCCAGCGCGCAAGATGCGAACCACACTGAGGCGCTGGCTGCAGCCACGCATTGGTTGGGCCGTGGCGACGAAACCCTTCCAGCTGTTGAGCGGGCGCGCATCGATCAAGCCCTTTCTCAGACTGCTGCACTTGAAACCATGGTGCAAATGCGCCACGACCTCGCCAAGCTATGGGACAGTTCTTCGGCTTCGAGTGAGCAACTGCTGCACGATTTGCAGAACTGGTGCCAGCGCGCGCAACAAAGCGGTATCGCCAGCCTTGAAGAGTTCGCCCTACGCCTACGCCGCTATGCGGCATGATCGACAAACTTAACGTACCTCAGCGTGAGGCAGTCACCCTTGCGGCGCAGCACGCACTAGTATTGGCCGGCGCGGGTAGTGGTAAAACACGTGTGCTCACCACGCGTATGGCCTGGCTGATTCAAACCGGCCAAGTGAGCCCGCAAGGCCTGCTCGCAGTCACCTTTACCAATAAAGCCGCACGCGAAATGCTCGCGCGGGTGTCATCCTTACTGCCGATTGATCCGCGCGGCTTATGGATAGGTACCTTTCACGGCTTATGCAATCGCATGCTCAGAGCGCATCACCGCGATGCGGGTTTGCCTCAAGCCTTTCAGATATTAGACACGGCAGATCAGCTTGCTGCGATCAAGCGCTTGTTAAAAGCAAACGCGATCGATGACGAAAAATATCCTCCGCGCGATGTGCAGCGTTTTATTAATGGTGCAAAAGAAGAGGGTCAGCGTCCAAGCGATGTCGAAGCGTTCGATAGCTTTCGGCGGCGCATGATTGAGATCTACACCCTGTACGAAGCACAATGCCAGCGCGAAGGGGTGGTTGATTTTCCTGAGTTACTCTTACGCGCCTACGAACTGTTATCGCGCAACGAACCGATTCGCTCGCACTATCAGCGCCGTTTTCGTCATGTGTTGGTTGACGAATTTCAAGATACCAACACACTGCAATACAAATGGCTGACGTTGTTGGCCGGTGGCGGTGCCATCATGTTTGCGGTGGGCGATGACGATCAATCGATCTACGCGTTTCGCGGGGCGAACGTTGGCAATATGGCTGACTTCGAGCGCGACTACGCGCACGGTACGGTCATTCGCCTTGAACAAAACTATCGCTCGTTTGGGCACATCTTAGACGCCGCGAATGCGCTGATTAGTCACAACGATGGGCGCTTAGGTAAAAACCTCTGGACTGAGCAAGGCGAGGGTGAGCAGATACGAGTGGTTGAACAACCGACCGATTTGCTCGAGGCGCGCTGGCTTGTGGATGAAGTCAGGGGCCTGATCTCTGACGGGCGTGAGCGCAGCCAGATTGCCGTGCTCTACCGCAGCAACGCGCAATCGCGCGTGATCGAACACGGGTTGTTTTCGGCGGGTGTTGCCTACAAAGTTTATGGTGGTTTGCGCTTTTTTGAACGACAAGAGGTAAAGCACGCGCTTGCCTATCTGCGTTTGATGGCCAACCTCAATGACGATACATCGTTTATGCGTGTCGTGAATTTTCCGCCACGCGGAATCGGTGCCCGTACGCTTGAGCAACTTGGCGATCAGGCAAAGGCTTTTGATACGAGTTTGTCTGGCGCTGTGGCGCGTGTAGCAGGTAAAGGTGGTTCGAACCTGGCTCAGTTTGCCCTGACGATTCAACGCTTAGCTCAAGAAACACGCGACCTGCCTTTGCCAGAAATGGTTGAGCATGTGATCGCGCAAAGCGGCTTGATCGAACACTATCAGCAAGACCGCGAAGGTGCCGATCGCATTGAAAACTTAAACGAACTTGTGTCTGCGGCTGCGGCGTTTGCCTCAGAGGCAGGCGTGTCAGGGTTGCCGGCAGGCGTGGTGATCGTATCCGAAACACAGGCTACCGCTCTTGAGGTAGCGAGCGAAGGTGGCTTTGGCGGGTTGTCACCGTTAACGGCGTTTTTGTCGCATGCCTCGCTTGAAGCGGGTGATAACCAAGCACAGGCCGGCCAAGACGCGGTGCAACTGATGACGGTGCACGCAGCCAAGGGGCTTGAGTTTGATGCTGTATTTATTACTGGTTTAGAAGAGGGTCTGTTTCCGCACGAAAACAGTATCCTTGAGCAGGCAGGGCTCGAAGAAGAACGCCGTTTGATGTATGTCGCAATTACCCGCGCCCGCGAGCGGTTGTACTTTAGCTTGGCGCAAAGTCGTATGTTGCACGGTCAAACGCGTTATGCGATGCGTTCGCGCTTTTTATCTGAAGTGCCAGAGGCGCATCTCAAGTGGTTAACGCCTAAACAAGGTTTTGTTGATTCTGAGCCACGCTGGAAATCAACCGGCGATAGCGGTGGTGCAACTTATGGGCGGCAAGGTGCTGCGGCGCATGCCGCTGTGGCACCGCGCTCAGTGACGACTGGCGTTACCGTTGGTGCGCAGCAGTTTCGCATTGGTCAGGGCGTTCGGCACGGTCGTTTTGGCGAGGGCACCATCATCGGTTTGTCTGGTAGCGGGCTTGACGCACAAGCACAAATTCAGTTTCGCGAGGTCGGCTCAAAAACCCTCGCGCTTGGCGTCGCCAAGCTCGAGATCACCCAAAGCTAATTCTCTACGCAAACGCCTCAAGCTGCGTTTGTAGCTCAAGCCAAGAGCTTTCAAGGCTTGCTGCGCGCTTAGTTAGCTCGCCATGTTCAGCCAGTACACGTACGCATTCTTCTTTGCGTGCGTCGCTGTACAACTCTGAATCGGCGATTAAGTTATCCAACACTTTAAGCTTAAGCTGCACTTGCTCAAGTTCTTTTTCAAGTTTGTTAATTTGTTGTTCGAGTGGCTTGCGCAATTGCGCGGCCTGCTGTCTGAGTTCAGCACTTTCGCGTTTGTTGAGCTTTCGCTCTTGCGCTGACGGAGCAGTCTTTGCCTCTTGCATCGCAGCCGCCTGCGCCGCTTCTTGTGCGGCTAAGGCCGCTTGTTCGGACGCAGTGATTTTGTCAGCGGCACGACCCGCCGTGCGCGCCGCAGCCTCTAGCTTGCGTGTGCGAGCCTGATGTTGCGCCAACCAGTCGCGATAGTCTTCAAGGTCGCCGTCAAACTCTTGCACGCCGCCATCGGCCACAATCCAAAAGCTATCAACAGTGGTGCGTAACAGATGCCTGTCGTGCGACACCAACAGCATGCTGCCGCCAAACTCGGCGAGGGCTGTGGTTAAAGCCTCACGGGTTTCAACATCCAAGTGGTTGCTTGGCTCATCAAGCAGCAGCAGATTTGGCTTTTGCCAGACAATGAGCGACAGGGCCAAGCGCGCTTTTTCGCCGCCTGACATGGGCTCAACGGTGTCGGTGACGCGATCGCCACCAAAGCCAAAGCCACCCAAATAATTGCGTAATTCTTGCTCGCGGGTGCCTGGCGCAATGCGCATCAGGTGTTGCAAGGGGCTGCTGGCTAAATCCAGCATATCAAGTTGATGCTGAGCGAAATAACCCACTTCAAGCCCGCGCGATGCTAAGCGCGTGCCGCCTTGCACTTCAAGCTCGCCGGCAAGTGTTTTGACCAGGGTACTTTTGCCTGCGCCGTTCACGCCCAAAATACCGATACGATCGCCGCCGCGCACCATCAGCTTGACGTTGCGCAGGATGGCAACTTGCTTGCCAGTATCGGTGGTGTAACCCGCATGCATATCATCGAGCACCAATAACGGATCGGGCATGCTCTTAGGTGTAGGGATTCGAATCTCGATACCGGATTCGGCACGAATCGGAGCCATTAAATCCATACGCGCTAAGGCCTTGACACGGCTTTGCGCCTGTTTGGCTTTAGAAGCCTTAGCTTTAAAGCGATCGATAAAACCCTGCAGCCGGGCAGACTCGCGTGTTTGCTTATCGAACGCGATTTTGGTTTGCCGCAGACGCTCGGCACGTTGGGTGACAAAATCTTCGTAGCCACCTTTATAGCGAATCAGTTTGCCTTGATCAAAGTGCAAAATTGTCTGTGCGACGGCATCTAAGAATTCAGTATCGTGCGAGATCAACAGCACGGTGCCCTGATAGGCGCCCAGCCATTTCTCAAGCCACAACATGGCGTCCAGATCAAGGTGGTTGGTGGGCTCGTCAAGCAGTAGTAGGTCAGAGGGCGCCATCAGTGCGCGCGCCAGTGCCAACCGCATGCGCCAGCCGCCTGAAAAACTGTCTACAGGCTCTGACCATTGTTCGGGCGTAAAGCCCAAACCCGCCAAAAGTTGTTCTGCGCGCGACACGGCAGTCCAGGCATCGGCTTCAATCAATTCGGCTTCGAGTTCTGCGATGCGTGAGCCTTGCTCTTGCGCATGGGCATCACTGGTGTGCGCGGTGTCGTCAATCAGCGCACGTTGGGCCTGCAGTTGGCGCAAGTGGACATCGCCATCAATCACGAATTCGCGCGCAGCGTCGCTGCTATCGGCGATCTCTTGCCTGACGTTGGCAATGCGCCAACCTGCCGGAAAATCAAGACGGCCGGCGTCGGCATCGATTTCGTGTTGAATTAAGGCAAACAACGTTGATTTACCCGCGCCGTTTTTACCGACAAAGCCAACACGCTCGCCCGGGTGCACCACAAAATCGGTTTGGTCTAACAGTACTTTTGCGCCGCGTCTAACGGTCAAGCCAGTTGCACGTATCACGACGAAAATTGCTCGCGCGTCAATAATAAGATCTGATCTGAGGCCTGAGCGGTATCGAGCCACACGGGTTCAAGTTCAGGAAAAGCGGCTTCAAAATGCGCGCGTTCATGGCCAATTTCAAGCACAAGAATACCTTGGTCGTTTAAATGAGCGGGCGCTTGCTCGAGAATGATGCGCACTAAATCCATACCGTCATCGCCGCCAGCTAACGCCAGCGAGGGCTCGTGCTGATACTCGGGTGGGAGTGCCTGCATGGATTGGCTATTGACGTACGGAGGATTGCAAATAATCAGGTCGTAGCGAGCTGAAACGGGCAAAGGGTCGAACAAACTACCGTGATGCAGTGTTAGACGATCGGTGAGGCCATGTTCAGTGACGTTGCGGGTAGCCACTTCGAGGGCCTGCGCCGAGATATCTGTGGCATCAACAAAGGCTTCGGGAAACTGATGGGCGGCAATAATAGCCAGACACCCC
>CAIZGG010000275.1 GCA_903932425.1 uncultured beta proteobacterium
CTTGCGTAACGCAAGCCGTCGCGCCGATAGTGCGGCCGGGTGATTTCAGTCCAAGCCATCGTCGCCTCCTTTGAGCTTCGCAACCCAAGGGAATCACGGCCGATTGAAATCACCCAACTTCTTTTTCAGTCAGCCTCTAAGTGACGGCTTGCTAGAGAACTGCAATGATATTATGCGTAGGTGCTAAATTTTTAACCGGCGCTCCGCATATATTATTTGTGATAAAGGACCTATTATGACCCCATTATCTGCCCCGGTCCTGACGCCAGCCGGGGCTCTTTATAACCAGATATTTCAATCGCGAACGGCAGCTGAGTTATTAGAGTTGGCGAGGATAAAACGCTTCCTGGAAGTCTGGTCCTCCGACGACCAGTTACGAGACCGGCTGGAGGCCGCGCTCGTCAATGGCGAGGCTATCGACCAAATCTGCGCCGCACATAAAATCGACATCGACCCGCGTCAACTGCAACCGATTTTCCGCTTGGGCCACGCGCATTTGCGCGGCACACCGAGCTTGGCAGACTATCCTCTGGCCTTGGCATGGGACCGTTTTATCGTCACGATGCTTCGCTATCGCGATCTTATCCGCGAGCAAGGCGACACTCATGGCGTCAACCTACAATTCGACACTTGGCGCAAGCGACAGATAACCCGCTGCCAGGGTGAGTTGCGGTTGTCGGCTGCCTCTGTGGTCCACCCCGTTGTTGCTTTTGAACTTTCCGACGGTTGTTCAGTTGGCTGTTGGTTCTGCGGAATCTCAGCGGACAAATTCAAAGGGTATTGGCCCTATGAAGCCAATCGCAAGCTGTGGCGCGAGATTCTGGGCCACACCGTAAGTTTTTTTGGCGCTGCAGCGGCAACAGGGTTTTGTTATTGGGCGACTGACCCCTGCGATAACCCCGATTACCCTGCGTTTATCGATGACTTTTATCACGCGACCGGAACGGTGCCGCAAACGACGACGGCGGCGCCGCTAAAAGATGTCGCGTTGACACGGCGTGTTCTGGAACTCAGCAACACCTATAGGACGACTGTGAACCGTTTTTCCGTTCTTAATAAGAAAGGTGTGCGGCGCATACATGAGGCCTTTACGGCAGACGAATTGCTGGGCGTGGAGCTTGTGTTGCAAAATCGCGAAGCTACTAGCCTCAAGGCCAATGCTGGGCGGGCACGGTTGCGGGCCGCCGGAAAGAGCGATGAGCTTGCCGACGACCACACCACACTCGCTTGCGTCACTGGATTTCTAGTGAAACTGCCGGCAGGCCTCGTGCAATTGGTCACGCCGTGCCGCTCCAGCGATGAGACGCCAGATGGGTATTATATTCACGCCGAACGCCGGTTCAGCGATGGTGCAACGTTCGCCAAGGCATTGCGCGACTTGCAGGAGTTTATGACTCTACAAATCGGCATGGATGATACTTTGGCCCTGCGGCGTGACCTGAAGGTTGTATAGGTTGCTGATGGGTTTACCATCCTGGAGCATCATCAAATGCACACCCTAAGTACTGCCTTTGC
>CAIZGG010000276.1 GCA_903932425.1 uncultured beta proteobacterium
ACCCTGAGGGCCCCAACGGCAAGCCTGATCCCCTGGCTGCGGCGCGCGACATTCGTGAAACTTTTGCACGCATGGCCATGAACGACGAAGAAACCGTTGCCTTGATTGCAGGCGGGCACGCCTTTGGTAAAGCGCACGGTGCCGCCGACCCTGGCAAATATGTGGGCCCTGAGCCAGAGGCCGCAACAATTGAAGAACAAGGCTTGGGCTGGAAAAACAGCTTTGGCACGGGCACAGGTGCAGACGCTATCACAAGTGGGCTAGAAGGCGCCTGGACGACCAATCCGATCAAATGGGATAACAACTATCTTGAAAATCTGTTTGGCTACGAATGGGTACTGACAAAAAGCCCAGCCGGTGCCCATCAATGGACGCCCAAAGACGCGTCCGGTGCCAACACCGTGCCAGATGCCCACGACCCCTCAAAACGTCACGCGCCCATGATGTTCACCACCGATCTGTCTTTGCGTATGGATCCGGCGTATGAAAAGATTTCACGACGGTTTCTAGCGCATCCTGATGAACTGGCTAAAGCCTTTGCGAATGCATGGTTCAAACTCACCCACCGAGACATGGGCCCAATCGCACGCTATTTGGGTCCGCTGGTACCTGCCGAACCTTTGATTTGGCAAGATCCCGTTCCGGCGATCAACCATCCGCTGATTCAGGCGCAAGATATCGCGACGTTAAAAAGCAAGCTGCTGGCCTCCGGACTGACCACCTCGCAATTGGTCAGCACGGCTTGGGCTTCGGCCGCCACCTTTCGCGGCAGCGATAAACGTGGTGGCACAGATGGCGCACGACTGCGTCTTGCCCCGCAAAAAGGTTGGGCGGTTAATCAACCCGCCGAGTTGGCAAAAGTGTTGGCAGTGTTAACGACTGTTCAAACGGCCTTTAACAGTTCACAGGCCGACGGCAAACGTGTATCGCTTGCTGATTTGATCGTGCTGGGTGGTTGCGCAGCCATCGAACAGGCTGCAGGCAAAGCGGGGCAAGCAGTGGTTGTGCCCTTCACGCCAGGTCGGATGGATGCCCCACAAGACCAAACCGACATTGACTCATTTGCAGTGCTTGAACCAACGTCGGATGGTTTTAGAAATTATCTGCGCCCAGAGCACAGCGCGTTTGCCGCAGAGTTGTTGGTTGATCGCGCCAACCTGCTGACCCTGACCGCACCCGAAATGACGGTGCTGATTGGTGGCTTACGCACCTTAGGCGCTAATTTTGGCCAAACAACTTTGGGCGTCTTCACTGAGCGACCTTCAACGCTCAGCACAGATTTCTTTGTGAACCTTCTAGACATGCGCACCGTTTGGCAAAAGTCACCCAGCGACGCAACGGTTTTAGAGGGGCGTGACAGAACGAGCGATCAGCTCAAATGGACTGCCACCGTCGTTGACCTGATGTTTGGCTCGAATGCAGAACTCAGGGCGATCGCCGAGGTCTACGCTTGTGCGGATGCTGACGCAACGTTCGTACGTGACTTTGTCGCAGCTTGGACCAAAGTGATGAACTTAGGACGTTACGCGTTGAACTGACTGTCTCGGTCTTGAAGCGCTCGTGATGGGCGCCTCAAGACTGAGAGGGCTAAAGAGTTAACAGGCCTAGACTTAAGACTTGAGAGCTCATGCGTTGAGCGCCGAAAATTTCAGCGATCAACCGTTTAGCGTTTAGCCCTTCTGCGCTTTACGTGCCGCCTTTTTATCCATGAAGTCTTTAATAATGACCGCATGTTCAGGCGTTTTATGCGCAATGGCCTGATAAGCCGCTGAGAGCTCAAGCAGGTTTGAGAGTGAAGACGTCTGACCTTCGCGCAACAGGCGCTTAGTCATACGCATTACTGACGGTGAGTTCACCGCCATCTTGCGCGCAAGCGTGTGCGCCGTGCTTAGCAAATCTGCGGCGGGCACGACGCGCGACACCAGCCCCCAGCTCAAAGCAGTTTGGGCGTCAATGGGCTCGCCCGTAAACGACATCTCTGCTGCGCGTGCCATACCGATCACGCGCGGCAAAAACCAGGCGCCGCCGTCACCGGCCACGATTCCGACTTTGACAAAGCTCTCAGCAAAGGTTGCTGTATCCGTCGCAATGCGCAGATCGCACATGCAGGTTAAGTCAAAACCCGCCCCAATCGCCGGGCCGTTGACCGCAGCGATCGTTGGGACTTCAAGCTGATGAATCGCCAACGGCAAACGCTGGATGCCATGACGATACTCTTGGCGCAACACCTCGCTGCCAAACTCAGGACCAATCTGGCGTTGCATTTCGTCGATTTTGCCACCCGACGAAAAAATCGTGCCTGTGGCCGTGATCACCACGGCACGCACCGATGGATCGCACTCAATGCGATGACAAGCCTCAAGCATCGCCTCGACGATGCCCGTACCCGTTAAAGCGTTACGCGTTTCGGGATGGTTGAGCGTCAGGGTGACAACGCCTAAATCGTCTTGTTCGTACAATAAAACTGAAGACATTGCGCTTATCTCCCGGCCGCTTTTGCGGTGCGCCCACCGGCCACGCCTACATCAGTCGTTGGCAGATCAAACAAGATCGAGCGCACGTTTTGTGGCGTGACACCGATCGCAGCTTCAACCGCATTAGCCATAGCGGCAATCAACGCCGCCTTCAGCTCATCTGTACGCCCATGAATCAAGCCGACCGTGATCATGACCATTTCATGACCGATTTCGCCGGCCACAATCACATGCTCAGGAGGGATCTCTTGCAGCACAACGCGCACCGACGACAAGGGGGCGCTGACGCTATCGACCACAGACTGCGTCAGTTTTTTTAATAAGTCTGTTTTTTG
>CAIZGG010000277.1 GCA_903932425.1 uncultured beta proteobacterium
CATGCCAGTGGGCAAGAAATTTTGCATCAAAAATTTCGCGTAAAAAGCCAGCGCCCGGGCGAATCACTGTCCAACCATGGTTTTTGAGGGATCAGGTCGACAAACTCGATCTCTAAGATGTCGCCAGGTTTCGCGCCTTTGACAAAAATGGGCCCAGTAAGAGGGTGCCCCGCTTTTTTGTCGTTACGAGCGAGGTCTTCAAACACCATGTGCGGTTTGACTTGGCCATCAGCGGCGTCGCGGGTCTCAAGCAGAATGTCTTCGCCAGGAGCAACCTCAAGAAGCGGCTCGATATCAGGATGCCAACGGTTATGGCCTGTGCCAGGGTCATCGCGCAGGCGACGGTTGCGGTCAATATGGATAGATTTCATGCAAATACAATAACCTAACATTACTGAATGGTAATGTGCTCGGCAGACAAAAAATGACAAATTGGCTGAACTTTGTGCCAATATAAAAGTACTAATGGGATAGCTGGGGTACTTGGATAGGGGTTGAGCACAAGTGTTAATCTGCCTACCAAACAAGATGCCGAATTCAACAGCGTTAGAGTGTAGTTTGATCGTTCACGAATGTGGGGGACGTATGAAAAAAATTCTTTTAGCCTTGTCGTTAGTGTTCAGTGTGATGGCAGCAACAAATGCTGACGCTTATTGCTGTCGTGGCGGCGGTTATCGTGGTGGGTATGGCGGCGGCTACGGTGCTGGTTGGGTTGTCGGCGGCGTTGTCGCAGGTGCCGTGATTGGTTCGGCCTTGGCCGCACCCTATTACTACCCCCCCAGCTACTACGGGCCAAGCCCGTATTACACGGCGCCGCCGGTGGTTGTTCAACAGCCCGTGATTGTCCAGGCACAGCAGCCCGTTGTTCAAGGGCAGCAGCCGTTGATCGTTCAGACACAATCAAATAATGGCAGCATGTCGACCACGACGCTTAAGCCTGCGCCAGCGGGCTACCACTGGCAGATTATGACAAATCCCCAGACAAACCTTTCGCAAGTCGTATTAGTGCCTAACTAATACTTTGTCCTTGCTGTATTGCGTTAGCAAGGGCAATCAGTGCACCGATCAGCTGATCGGTACGGCACTTTGCTCAAGACCTTTAGCCATCTCATTTTCCCCTTGTGTTTGTTTTCTGGCTCACAGGCGGCATACCCCTGATATTGCAGGCAGTGCAAACCCTTACCTTGAGGACTGCTAGATTTGTGTTTTAGCCCCCTATACTAGTTTCTCGCGCGGTCATTGATTGTGATGGTCGCAGCGACGCGTGCTTTTGTATGACAAATAATAATTCAGGGGATAATAATGAAATTACGCTTACTAGTGTCTTCTCTAGCAATGGCAGGATTTGGCGTCGCGACGTCAATCGCTCATGCCGCAATCTCTAATGACGTGATTCGCATCGGCTTCACCACCGATATGTCAGGCGTCTACGCCGATAATGATGGCCCAATGGGAGTTGAGGCGATACGCTTGGCGATTGCCGATGCGGGTGGTGCAATTGACGGAAAAAAAATTGAATTATTAATTCTGGATCATCAGAATAAACCTGATATCGCAGCGTCTAAAGCGCGCGAGTGGTTTGATCAAGAAAAAATTGACGTGTTGATAGCGGGTTCGAACTCTGCAGTCGCATTAGCGTTATCCACCGTAGCCACTGAAAAGAAGAAACCTATTTTTGCGATTGGTGCAGGCTCTTCTGATCTTACGAATGCGCAGTGTTCGCCTTACATGGTTCACTACGCCTACGATACCGTTGCCCTCTCAAGAGGTACGGCGTCTGCGGTCGTCAAAAATGGTGGTGACAGTTGGTTTTTTATTACGGCTGACTATGCGTTTGGGCATTCGTTAGAGCGCGATGCTGCCGCGGTGGTTAAAGCAAGTAAAGGATCAGTCAAAGGCGCAGTCAAGGTACCTTTAGCTGCGTCCGATTTTTCATCTTACATGCTGCAGGCTCAAGGTTCAGGCGCGAAGATTCTTGGGTTGGCGAATGCGGGTGGTGACACGGTTAATTCGATCAAAGCCGCAAACGAATTTGGCGTCACTAAAACCATGAATATGGCCGGTTTGCTCGTGTACATCAACGATATTCATGCTCTTGGTTTAGAGGCGACCCAAGGCATGTATTTGACTGACTTTTGGTACTGGAATGCTAATGATACAAACCGCGCTTTCACCAAACGCTTCCAAGTAAAGTTTCCGAAGTTTGTACCAAATATGAATCAGGTCGCAGACTACTCTGCAGTCGCCTTTTATTTAAAGGGCGTCAAAGAGACTCACTCGACTGATACTGATGTCATGATGAAGTGGATGAAGTCAAACAAAGTTAATGATTTGTTCGCTACGAATGGTTACGTTCGCCCAGAAGATGGTCGGATGATTCATGACATGACACTAATGCAAGTGAAAAAGCCATCTGAGTCGAAAGGGCCTTGGGATTACTACAACATCATTGCGAACCTAAAGGGCGAAGATATCTTTACCAAGCTATCTGAAAGCACCTGCAAGTTAGTGAAGAAATAGATGGCTTGTGGGATGTTGAATGAACCCTCTCAAGCGCGTCTAGTGGGCTTGAGTCCTTGAGTGCTTGAAGTCACTAGGGCAGTGCGATATCGCACTGCAATCCAGCATCCTCAAACAACTTTCTAAACGGTTCAGGTGGTTCCATGTCGGTGAACAGACGATCGAGTTCGTTGATGTGCCCAAGCTCTACCATGGCGGGTCGGTAAAATTTGCTGCTATCTGCAGCAAGCCAGACTTGCCTTGAATGTTTAATAATGGCGCGAGAGACTTTGACTTCACGATAGTCAAAGTCTCTTAAGGTTCCATCCGTCTCGATAGAAGAAATGCCAATTAAACCGATGTCGACTTTAAATTTTGTGATGAATTCGACAGTCGCTTCGCCGACAATGCCGCGATCTCTAGACCGGACGACCCCCCCTGCGACAATCACCTCGCAATCGACATTGTCAGACAAAATTGCGGCAACATTCAGGTTGTTTGTAATGACGCGCAAGCCTTTTCGGTTGATAAGCTCTTGTGCAACAGCTTCGGTGGTGGTGCCGATATTCAAAATCAATGAGCAACCGTCGGGAATAGAATTTGCGACCATTTTCGCAATGCGTTGTTTCGCTTGTGAGTTGAGAATTTTTCGTTTGCGATAAGCAATATTTTCAGTCGTTGAGTTCGCAGGGCGCACACCACCATGAAAACGGACTAAAAAACCCGCAGCAGCCAGTTGTTTGAGGTCTCTGCGTACCGTTTGAAGGGTCACGCCAAAGCGCTCAGCCAGATCCTCGACAGAGGCCGATCCCGAGGATTGCACAGATTCAATCAATTGCAATTGCCTTGGATTGGGGGTCATGGTGGTTGCCAAAGATGGATGAATGAATGTTTTGACACAAGCTTAATCACACAAAAACGATATTGCAACAGCAAAAAAGACAAAAAAGAACATAAATACGGGTTTTTACTCATATCGATTTCGCAATTAAAGAGCGTATAAGTACATACGAACAATAAAGAGCGTAAATGTTCAAATGCGAACAGAGTTTGATGCAGTTGTGATTGGTGGTGGGATTAATGGTGCGGGCATTGCGCGCGACCTTGCCGGTAGAGGGTTGTCGGTGATGTTGTGCGAGCAGCACGATCTTGCCTCGCACACATCTTCAGCTTCGACCAAATTAATACACGGTGGTTTACGCTACCTTGAGTACTTTGAGTTTGGCCTAGTGCGTAAAGCCCTACAAGAACGTGAAGTACTACTTTGTAATGCACCGCATATCATGTGGCCTTTGCGTTTTGTGATGCCACACGACCGCGGCATGCGGCCCTCGTGGATGATTCGTTTAGGGTTGTTTCTGTACGATCATCTGGCTAAGCGCAACGTCTTACCTGCGTCGCAAGGCATCAATTTGCAGCGTCACCCCGCGGGCGAGGCGCTTAAACCTGTCTTCAGCAAAGGGTTTGAGTATTCGGACGGTTGGGTCGACGATGCCCGCCTTGTCGTGTTGAACGCGCTCGATGCGCACGAGCGCGGCGCTACGATTATGACCCAGACGGCTTGCGTAGACGCTATTCGCTCTAAAGATCACTGGACACTGACCCTGCAATCAGGTTTTGATGCGTCGCAGACGCACGGCACAGAGCCAACTCCACTGAGGATTAAGGCGCGTGCATTAGTTAACGCTGCGGGTCCCTGGGCAGCCAAGTTTTTGCAGATGCAGGCGCATCGGTCTGGTACTCGCCCCTTGCGTTTGGTCAAGGGCAGTCATCTCGTCGTAAAAAAATTATTTACGCATGACTTCGCTTATATTTTTCAAAATACTGATCGACGTATCAGTTTTGCGATCCCTTACGAGACTGACTTTACCTTGATCGGGACGACAGACGTCAATCATCAGGGTGAGATTGGTACGGTTGAGATGGACCAAGCGGAGTGCGCCTACATATGCGAGCAGGTCGGTCGTTATTTGCGTCAGACCATCACATCAGACGATGTGATCTGGAGTTATTCAGGCGTGCGACCGCTACTTGACGATGCCTCGGGTAATCCCTCGGCAGTCACTCGCGACTATCGTTTGGATCTAGATACGGAAATGGCACCTCTACTTTCAGTCTGGGGTGGAAAGATCACGACATATAGAAAATTAGCAGAGCAAGCCGCTGAGTTACTCGCACCGTTTTTATCTAATCAAGCCCCAGCTTGGACGGCTAAATCTCCGTTGCCTGGTGGTGATCTTGGTCCAAGCACCACGCTATCACAACACCCTGCTCAGGACTTTAACAATTTTGTTGCTGCAACGCGCAACCGCTACGGCTGGTTACCAGAAAGTCTCTGTGTCCGGTATGCTCGAACTTATGGAACCCGTTTGAACGCCATGCTGACCGGCGCAACACGCCTCTCAGATTTAGGATCACTCATTGCTCCAGGGTTGTACGATGTAGAACTGCGGTACCTCGTCAAGCACGAATGGGCGCGGCAGTCTGACGATGTGCTGTGGCGACGCACCAAGTTAGGTTTGCATATAAACCCGAGCGAACGTCAGGCAGTCGAGCAATGGTTCAAGGACAAGGGAGTGCGCGAACAATGCGCTTAAAATTACAACAAATCGAAAAACGGATGGGTAGCGAACAGCACCTTTATCCGTTGAGTCTTGAGCTTCAACCCAATACGGTAAACGTATTGCTTGGGGTGACGCTAGCTGGAAAAACGACCTTGATGAGATTGATGGCAGGCCTTGAACCGCCGTCATCCGGAAAGGTTTATGTCGATGATCACGACGTTACGGGCTTTTCGGTGCGCCAAAGAGATGTTGCGATGGTGTATCAGCAGTTTATCAACTATCCGTCTATGACGGTGTTCGACAATATTGCATCACCCTTACGGTTGCGTCGCGAAAAAAATATCGAAGCTCAAGTCAAAGCCTTGGCCTCGAAACTGCATATTGAGGCTTTTCTTAAACGACTTCCTGCTGAACTTTCAGGTGGTCAGCAACAGCGCGTTGCCTTGGCGCGAGCGTTGGCGAAACGCGCGCCCCTTATATTGCTAGATGAACCACTCGTAAATTTAGATTACAAGCTCAGAGAAGAGTTGCGAGACGAGCTCACCCACATTTTTTCTAACGGCGAGTCAACGGTGGTCTACGCTACCACTGAGCCGAGTGAGGCGCTTTTGTTGGGTGGCTACACTGCAGTCCTGGATAGGGGGCATTTGTTGCAGTATGGGCCAACCCCCGAAGTCTTTCATCGTCCGGCATCTTTACAGGTTGCAAGGGCTTTTAGCGATCCTCCGATCAACTTGATCGCAGCAAATGTGGCCCCAAGCGGATTTCAGCTAGACCTCGGTGATGGTTTGTTGTTTGGCTTAATCTCGTTTCAATCGCCAGGCGCCACCATGATGTTGGGGCTACGTGCCAACGCCTTGAGGGTGCAAGCGCGCGCAGGTGACCTCTCTTTAAAAGGTACGGTCGAGCTAGCCGAAATCTCGGGTTCTGATACTTTTTTACATGTTCGCACCGCGGTGGGCGGGGTAGTGGTTCAATTAACCGGTGTGCATTATTTTGAACTTGGTACGAGCATAGCTCTGCATTTCAATGCCGATCATGCGTACGTGTTTGACGAGCATGGTGCTTTAAAGATTGCACCGCAGCAAGTGTCAGCGTCTTTCGAAAAGGTTGCCTGACATGGCGCAAATAGATCTCGATCTGTCGCACGCGTATCGACCCGACCCCAAGAGTGACTCTGATTACGCGCTTTTGCCGCTCAAAATGACGTTTAGAGACGGCGGCGCTTACGCCTTGCTTGGCCCGTCCGGTTGTGGCAAAACGACAATGTTAAATGTTATCTCTGGCTTGATACAACCCTCGCAAGGTAGTGTGAGCTTTGGTGGTATCGACGTCACGGCATTGACTCCACAGCAGCGAAATATTGCTCAGGTGTTTCAGTTTCCGGTCATCTACGACACAATGACCGTGGCAGAAAATCTGGCCTTTCCTTTGCGTAATCGCGGCGCTTCATCGAGCCACATTACAAAGCGTGTTGGTCAAATTGCAGAAATGCTCGAAATTAGTCATCAATTGAATCAACGAGCCGCAGGCTTATCGGCTGATGCAAAACAAAAGATCTCGCTAGGGCGAGGACTCGTGCGTGAAGACGTGTCGGCTGTGCTGTTTGACGAACCGTTGACTGTCATCGACCCACATCTGAAATGGCAATTAAGACGCAAACTCAAGCAAATACACCACGAACTCAAACTGACGCTGATCTACGTGACGCATGATCAGATTGAAGCGTTGACCTTTGCCCAAGAAATCGTAGTGATGACGCGTGGTCGTGCGGTACAAATAGGCTCAGCAGACGAATTGTTTGAACGACCTCGCCATGTGTTTGTCGGAAATTTTATCGGCTCACCCGGGATGAACTTTTTACCTGTCCGTTTTGAGGGTAAGCAAATTATGCTGGGTGCTCACGCACTTGAGATGCCGGCGCAGGCAAAAGAGCTGCAACTAGCGTCTTTGACGGATTTCGTTTTAGGGGTGCGCCCTGAGTACGTAGAGTTAGCGCAGCCACAGCAAGAAGGTGCCATACCCGTGCGTGTGATCCGTGCGCAGGACGTCGGTACCCATTGGGTGCTCACCGCTACGATCGATCCAAGTTCTCAGACAGAACCCATTATCATTCGTGCGCGGCTCCCTGCCCAGACATTTGTTCCCGCGGTGGGTACGTCAGTCTGGTTCAAGATTATGAGTCCTCACACGTGTTTTTATAAAAATGAGGAGATGATCGCATGAAGTCGGTTAATCAAAAGGCGTGGTTTTTGATCTTACCTGTGATGCTCTGTGTGGCGTTCTCGGCAATCCTGCCACTTATGACAGTCGTTAATTATTCTGTACAAGATATTATTTCGCCCGAGCGTCGCGTTTTTGTGGGCACTGAATGGTTCGCCAGTGTCATGCGTGATAGTGATCTGCACGAAGCGCTTTGGCGGCAGTTGACTTTTTCTTTTTCAGTACTCGTGGTTGAAATTCCACTGGGAATCTTGCTTGCGCTTTCGATGCCTGCCAAGACCTGGCGGGCCTCTGCAGTGCTGGTGATTGTTGCGCTTTCGCTGTTGATTCCCTGGAATGTCGTTGGTACGATCTGGCAAATTTTTGGCAGAAGTGATATTGGGCTGTTGGGTGTGGCTTTACAACGACTGGGTATCGAATACAACTACACCGGCAACTCTCTTGACGCTTGGTTAACCGTGTTGGTGATGGATGTTTGGCACTGGACGCCGTTGGTCGCCTTGCTTTGTTATGCGGGCTTACGCTCTATTCCAGATGCGTACTATCAGGCGGCACAAATTGATGGTGCCAGTAAGTTTGCAGTCTTCCGTTATATCCAGTTGCCCAAAATGCGCGGCGTACTGATGATCGCGGTCTTGCTTCGGTTTATGGATAGCTTCATGATTTATACCGAGCCTTTTGTCTTGACGGGCGGTGGGCCCGGTAATGCAACAACGTTTCTGAGTCAGTATTTGACGCAAAAGGCCGTTGGGCAGTTTGATCTAGGGCCTGCTGCGGCTTTCTCATTAATTTACTTTTTGATTATTTTGTTGTTTTGCTTCGTTCTTTACAACTGGATGCAACGAGTTGGCACTGCCGACAAAGAAGGTACGGATGACTAGTTCAATGAACAAGCCTCGTTTTCAGAAGCGTACAATTTTTTTACTACTTTATTTGATATTCGCCATATTGCCCATTTATTGGATGATCAATATGTCGTTCAAAACTAACGAAGAAATTGTTTCAAGCTTTTCTTTTTTTCCTCACGCGCTAACTTGGGAAAACTATAAAACTATCCTCACAGATGAATCGTGGTACTCGGGTTACATCAATTCGTTGATCTACGTCGCGATTAATGTGGTGATATCTTTAACAGTCGCATTGCCAGCCGCTTATGCTTTTTCTCGCTATCAGTTTATCGGTGACAAGCACGTCTTTTTTTGGTTGTTGACCAATCGTATGACACCACCAGCAGTATTTTTACTGCCTTTTTTTCAGCTCTACAGCGCCGTGGGGTTGATGGATACTCATTTGGGTGTTGCGCTTGCTCACTTGGTATTTAACGTGCCACTTGCAGTTTGGATCCTAGAAGGTTTTATGTCGGGTATTCCGCGCGAAATTGACGAGACTGCATACATCGATGGATATAGTTTTCCTAGATTTTTCTTGACGATCTTTATGCCTTTGATTAAGGCTGGAATTGGTGTCGCTGCTTTTTTCTGCTTTATGTTTAGCTGGGTTGAATTGCTGCTTGCCAGAACGTTAACAAGCGTCAACGCGAAACCGATTGTGGCCACCATGACACGAACAGTGTCGGCAGCTGGCATGGATTGGGCTACCTTGGCGGCTGCGGGCGTTCTGACGATTGTGCCGGGTGCGATTGTCATCTGGTTTGTCAGGCATTACATCGCAAAAGGTTTTGCGATGGGGCGCGTGTAACGCAAAGGAGACGCTATGTTCGATTGGATGGCTTGGACAATGCCCGTTGCAATTTTTTTTATAGGCATTGCGCTAATGCTTTTTAGTTTGACGGTATGGGAAATCAAATCACCCTCTGTCACACGCAAAGGATTTTTGCCAATAGAGACCTCACGTGGAGATCGAGTTTTTATTGGTCTATTGGGTGCGGCGTACATCAACTTGGTCTTTGTTGGGATCTCGGCGCGTTTGATGGATTGGTTGAGTTTGACGCAAGAGCCTAGTGTTTGGGTGAGTTTTGTGTGCTCGATGTTGTTTGTGTTGTTTGTCTTGCGTCGTGGATAAGTGTTTGGCTTAAAAGTTTTTACTAGTATTGAGCCACGTATTTCCCTGAGGGGTTCAATATTTATTTCATAAACGGGGAGAATTGTCAGGAGACGATGATGAAACTGCGATACAAAGCACTAGTCTTTGCGACGGTGTATGCAATGGCTGGTATGACCCATGCAGGTGCACCTGAAGCAAAGAAGTGGATCGATTCCGAATTTCAACCTTCCACGCTGACTAAAGATCAGCAAGCAGCCGAAATGCAGTGGTTTATTGATGCCGCGCAAAAATTAAAAGCAAAAGGCGTTACCGAGGTTTCAGTAGTGTCCGAGACGCTCACGACTCATGAGTATGAGTCTAAAGTGCTGGCTAAAGCTTTCGAAGAAATCACTGGCATTAAGGTTAAACATGACTTGATTCAAGAGGGCGACGTTGTTGAAAAGTTGCAGACTTCTATGCAATCGGGCAAGTCAATCTATGACGGTTGGATTTCTGATTCTGACTTGATCGGTACGCATTATCGTTATGGCAAGATCTTGTCGCTCACTGACTATATGGCAGGTGCAGGCAAAGACTATACCAATCCTGGTCTTGATCTAAAGGATTTCATCGGTACCAGTTTTACAACTGCACCTGACGGAAAGATGTATCAACTTCCAGACCAGCAGTTTGCAAACTTGTATTGGTTTCGCGCAGATTTGTTTGCACGCAAAGACTTACAAGATCAATTTAAGGCCAAGTATGGTTATGAGCTTGGGGTGCCCAAGAATTGGAGTGCCTACGAAGATATCGCTGCTTTCTTCTCTAATGACGTGAAAACTATTGATGGTAAGCCAATCTATGGTCATATGGATTACGGCAAGAAGGATCCTTCATTAGGTTGGCGCTTTACGGATGCATGGTTATCAATGGCAGGTACTGCTGATAAGGGGATTCCAAATGGTATGCCGATTGATGAATGGGGCATTCGTGTCGCAGACGACAAGTGCACGCCAGTGGGCGCCTCGGTCTCGCGCGGTGGTGCGACTAATTCACCTGCAGCGGTCTATGCTTTAACCAAGTATATCGATTGGATGAAGAAGTTTGCACCAAAAGAGGCGATGGGTATGACCTTTGGCGAGTCGGGACCTGTCCCTGCCCAAGGCCAGATTGCGCAACAAATTTTTTGGTACACCGCGTTTACGGCCGATATGACCAAGACAGGTTTGCCGGTGGTGAATGCAGACGGCAGCCCCAAATGGCGGATGGCACCTGGCCCGCATGGTCCATATTGGAAAGAAGGCATGCAAAACGGCTACCAAGACGTAGGCTCATGGACATTCTTTAAAGACCATGACGCTAACAAAGTGGCTGCAGCTTGGCTATATGCTCAGTTCATTACGGCAAAAACGACTTCACTGAAAAAATCGATCACTGGTCTGACCTTTATTCGTGATAGCGATATCCGCAGTGATTTCTTTACTCAAAATGCCAACAAGTACGGTGGACTGATTGAGTTCTATCGCAGCCCAGCTCGGGTTGCATGGACCCCAACGGGCACTAACGTTCCTGATTATCCGAAATTGGCTCAGCTCTGGTGGAAGAACGTCGCACTCGCGGTTACAGGCGAAAAAACACCGCAGGGAGCGATGGATAATTTAGCCGATGAGATGGATCAGGTGATGGCGCGTTTAGAGAGGGCAGGCATGGCTGTTTGCCCGCCCAAGCTAAATGCCAAAAGCGATCCTAGCAAGTGGCTGAGCGATGACCATGCACCATGGAAAAAGCTCACGAACGAGAAGCCAAAGGGTGAAACGGTTGCTTACGATAAGCTCTTACAAGCTTGGAAAGAAGGTCGAGTTCAGTAAAACGAGTGTAGTTCAGTAAAAAAGAGGAGTCTTCGGACTCCTCTTTTAGTTGAATGGTAATAAGATTCGGTGCCCCAAGCAATAAGGTGATAGTCAGTTCCGTAATCCCGTATCCAAAAGCGGATGCTATTTTTAACTCGAGGCTGATGTCCTTATTCCCCACAAAGGCTTTGGTTTCAGTCAGAGTGCTGACAGCCTGACCATCTACTATTGTCTTTAAATCGACAAAGTTGGCGCTGTGAGAATTCGATATATTGATTGCAGTTTCACGTCGAAGCCGATGATGGCTTTAAGTATGACTATGAGGCTGACTTCTGCAAGGCAACGAATCTCTACATCACCGATTCAACGGTGAAGTACGATTAATCATTTGAAAGTACAGGTGTTAAACAACGGCAGCAACGCACGGGTAACAGGTCAAACGCAATAAAATGGCGTGAGACTTGGTTTAGCCAACCGAAGCCAAGGTTCGCTCGATAATCGTACGCTGTGCGTGGCTGCCGCCCAAAGTCACTGAGTTTTTGACACATTCGGTCAGAGCCTGGCGCGCTACTGAAATATCGCGTGCGCGCCACGAGGTTAAGCCATCCACCCACGCCAAGGCGCTCGAGGCTCCGCCATGCCCTGCTTCAGCGTGTTTTTGCAGGCGCAGGCGACAGGCCTTTAACGCCCTTGGTTGCCCGGTACCGGCCGCAAGCATAGCCAAATGAAGTTCGGCAAAGACGTTGCCCCCATTTGCAAATTTATGTTGTGCAAATTTTTCTGCTGTAGTCCAGTTCAGATCGCTTATTCCCCTTAGTTTCAAACGCCACAACAAAGAGGCGGTATCGGTCATACCTACTAAGGGTGGGGCATAGGCGAGGTGAGGTTCAATCACTGTGAGCAAGCGGTTAATCGCCTGTTCGGTTTGACCTAGTTCAAGTTCGCAGAGCGCCGTATGCCAGTGCACGTGACCAAAAAGCATCGCTGTATCGGGGTACTGCGCCAACCATGTTTTGGCAAAACCCATTGCTAGCTCTGGTTCGTTCAGCTCAAACCTTGCATGCATCATCACGTGGGCTGCATTACCGTTTGCGGTACGAAGTTCTAGGCTGCGCGAGACAAAGGGCAAACCGGCCTCAGGCTGATTAGTTTCAATCAGGGCCCAGCCACGATGACTGAGCAACCAAGGGTGATTGGTAGGGTAGTGTGGGACGAGTTTTTGTACGAAGTCAAAACGCTGTTGATCATGATCGGCTTGCCCGCTGAAGGTGATCAAGCCAAAGGCTCCAAGCGCAAGTGATATGACTAGCGCGTCGCTTGGCCATCGATCAGCATGCGCACGCACGCTTTGCAGCGCTGCAGCAGATCGACCCTCAAGCATCAGGTTGATAATGCCAACATGAGATTGCTCGCGTTCGGTCACTGCGTTGACTAAGCGTTGCGCTTTCGTTGAGGCCTCTCGCGCTTCAGTACTGCAGCCTGCAGACAGCAACAGCAGCGCACGGGTGCTATGTGCTAACGCAAAATCGGGAGCCTGTTCAAGTGCCTGCTCAATCGCTGCGAGCGCGCCGGGCCACGCATGCAATTGGCAATCTACCGCATGATCGTAAGCCTTGATTGCGGCGTCAGAGTGACAGGTTACAACCTGATTAAAAGAATCTTTCAATAATCACCTGATAAATAGGTAAGCCAATTGAGAAAAACCTTTCATCCCAAGCTAGACAGATCTGTCATGCTAAATGAGAAAGATCCCTTTTTTTTCAACCGAGACAATCTGGCAAGCCAAATAAGAAATACCCGCTGTGCCAAGTGAGCAGAGCCTATCATACCTAAGATGCTTTAATCTTTTGCGAGTCTGACACCAGTCAGTTGCCAGCGCGCATGCGTCGGGAAAAAATTACGATACGTAGTGCGTGAATGTCCGGCAGGGGTGTAAGCCGAGCTGCCTCGCAGCACCATTTGGTTAATCATAAACTTACCGTTGTACTCACCCGCGATGCCGCCCCAGGGCCTGTAACCGGGGTAAGAGCTGTAGTTGCTACTGGTCCATTGCCATACCTTGCCAAACAAATCTGCTGCGTGTTGTCGAGTTG
The DNA here is from genome assembly GCA_903932425.1 of uncultured beta proteobacterium. Lineage (GTDB taxonomy): Bacteria > Pseudomonadota > Gammaproteobacteria > Burkholderiales > Burkholderiaceae_B > Zwartia. Next base: position 13,213 of record CAIZGG010000277.1, read on the forward strand.
CAAACGCTTCCCACTCGAACTCGGTAGGCAGGCGTGCGCCTGCGTACGCTTTAATATTTTTAGAAGCCCAGCGCGCAAAGGCTTCAGCTTCGAAGTAACTAATGTGAGTGACCGCGTCTTGCGAGACGAGCTTGCGCTGACCATAAAGTGAAAAATGACAATATGAGCCGTCGTCTTTAAGACTCCAATACAGGGGGGCAAAAATGTTTTCGGCTTTTACCCAAGCCCAGCCCGCATCTAACCACCATTGAGCGTTCTGGTATCCCTTATCTTCAATAAATAGCAGCCAGTCGGCGTTTGTCACCAGCGTGCTACCCAACGCGTGAGCGGAGTTAAACACAGTATGCCTTGGGGCTTCATTGTCAAAGTGAAACGCATCGCCTTGGTAACCAATTTCAAGTAAGCCAGATTGTCCTTCAAGCCATTTAAACTCCTCGAGACAAGCGGTTGGTCGCTTATCTTTCAACAAATAAGACGGCAGCAAAGAATTCGTCGAAAACAGATGCTGAATGTCGGTTAGTAAAAGCTCTTGATGTTGCTGTTCGTGGTTGATCCCAAGTTGAATCAACCACCGCAGCTCGGCTGCATGATTGTGTTTGAATAAGGAATTGATACGAGCATCAATATTTTTACGCCACTCAAAGATCTCAGCTAAGGTCGGTCTAGTGAGCAATCCACGTTGATGGCGTGGATGCTTATCCCCAACGCCGTTGTAATAGCTATTGAACAAGACGGCGAATTGAGAGTTCCAAAATTTAAAGTTATGTTCATAAGGCTTAAGCAGCATGACTTCATAAAACCAAGTCACATGAGCAAGATGCCACTTGGCAGGACTTGCGTCCGGCATCGACTGAGCCTGACAATCTTCGGGGCTAAGCGACGAAACTAATTCTGTTGAATAAAGTCGTGACGCATTGAATTGCGCTAAAAGATTTTCAACTGACGCGTCGATTATTTGTGGATTACTTGGCATAAATGACCGCAAAGTATTGTTCTGGATCTGTCCAAGTTTTTAGCGCCTGAAAGCCTGATCGGTTCAGTAAATCTTGAATTGATGCGATCGAATATTTATGCGAATTTTCGGTATGTATCAATTCGCCTTTCTTGAATAAGCGCTGCTTGCCATGCCATGACACAGAGGTATCCCGAAGTGCTTCAAGATAAAGCTCGACCCGTTCTTTCGAATGATTAATTACCACTTTGTGACAAAAATGACTGACATCAAAATTTGCAGCTATGATGGCATTGACCGAGCGCAGGATATTCAAATTGAACGCAGCAGTGATTTTTAGAGGGTCGTCGTAGGCCGCCCGTAACACGCGATCTGCCTTCATGAGGTCAACCCCAATCAGCAGGCCGCCGCCCAGTGCTTCACGTTTGATTTGTGTCAGCAAGGCGTGGGCCTCAGTCGGTAGAAAATTACCAATGCTTGAGCCTGGATAGAAAAAGGTTCTTGGTGTTTGACTGAGCGTCTCAGGAAGTTTCAGTGTGTGTGAAAAATCCATGCCAATTCCGTACATGGGGATATCAGCATACTGACTTTGCAGTTTTTCTAAAGCCTCTTTTAAGTACTCAACTGAAAAGTCGATCGCTACATAAGACAACGGTTTGATTGATTCAAAGAGGCGGGCGGCCTTTTTGCAATCTCCCGCCCCTAAGTCAATCAATATGGGGTCGTTGCCTAAGGCTGTCGCGATTTCATTTTTGTATTGCAACAGTATCTCTGTCTCGACGGCGGTCGGATAGTATTCAGGCAAAAGTGTGATTGCGGTAAAAAGATGAGCACCAAGCCCGTCATACAAAAACTTAGGTGCGATCGTTGCCGATTCTGCAAGCAACCCGGCCTCAATCTCGGTCACGAGGTTTTGTGTCGAGATAACTTGTTGGCTTTCAAGGAAAACGGGTTTTTGCATGACTGATCTGAGACCTTAGCGAGACTGAGCGATCTGTATAACATGAGATATCATGCAAACAGAGTGTCTATCAGATTACCCTGACTCTGAGACATTTTTCGGAGAAGCACATGAAAGCGATTTGGAATGGTGAAGTCTTAGCTGAGTCTAATGAAACCGTGGTTGTTGAAGGCAATCATTATTTTCCCGACTCGGCATTAAAAACTGAGTTTTTTAAGCCTTCCTCCAAGCAAACAATCTGCTCTTGGAAGGGCACGGCTCATTACTACGACGTCTGCGTGAACGGCGAAACGAACAAAGAGGCGGCTTGGTTCTACCCTCATCCCAAGGTTGAGGCAAATCAAATTCTTGGACATGTCGCTTTTTGGAAGGGTGTCGAGGTTCGTGCTTGACCATAAGGTTTGCAAGGGCTAAACGCCCAAACAGGCTTACATTGCGTACAATCGGCACGGCTGATTGATATGACAACTTATACAGACGTTTCCCTTTTTCCACGTAACGCCAAGCCCCTGAACAGCTATCGCAAGTTCTGGGCGGCGCGTTTTGGCGTGGCTCCCTTTTTGCCGATGAGTCGCGACGAGATGACTCAGCTTGGGTGGGATAGCTGCGACATCATCATTGTCACGGGTGATGCCTATGTTGATCACCCTAGTTTTGGCATGGCCGTAATTGGACGAATGCTTGAAAACCAAGGGTTTCGCGTTGGCATCATCGCGCAGCCTGATTGGCAAAGTGCCGAACCCTTCAAGGCCTTAGGTCAGCCAAATCTCTTTTTTGGCGTGACCGCTGGCAACATGGATTCAATGATCAACCGTTATACGGCTGATCGCAAGATACGAAGCGATGATGCGTACACGGCAGGTGACATTGGTGGCAAGCGCCCAGATCGTGCCGCGATTGTGTACACGCAGCGTTGTAAAGAGGCCTACAAAGAGACCCCAGTGATCTTAGGCGGTATCGAGGGCTCGCTGCGGCGCATCGCACATTACGACTATTGGTCTGACAAGGTGCGCCGCTCGGTCGTGATCGATAGTAAGTGCGACTTGCTGTTGTATGGCAATGCTGAACGCGCAGTGGTTGAAATTGCACACCGGCTCGCCGCCAAAGAGCCCATTGCCCAAATGACAGATATTCGCGGCACGGCCTTTATGCGACGCGAAACTCCCGAGGGCTGGTTTGCGATCGACTCGACAAGTATCGATGCACCTGGCCGTGTCGAAGCGCATGTCAACCCTTATTTAATGATCAGTGAGCAGGCACTCGAGCAGGGCGAAAGCTGTGCGCGTAACGATGAAGCGCGCGAAGTGGCTGACGCGGCAAATGCTAAAAGCGCGCAGGCAGCTAATGCTAAAACCTTAGGCGCAAACGCAGCAAGCGCAAAGGCAGCCATCGCTAAGGCCCAAGAGGGTGCGAGATCAGTAGGCAACAGCGAGCGCAGCAGTGGTAAGGGCGCCGCCGGTAAAGGCAACTTAGCCAGCAACGAAGCTCCCCTCGTGTTTGCGCCAAACCCTGCTCTGCCAACGACTAAAGGCAAGCTCAAGGTGCCGCCGCGTGATCGCAGCGTGATCCGTTTGCCCTCGTACGAACAAGTGAAGTCTGATCCGGTTTTGTATGCGCACGCCAATCGTGTGCTGCATCTTGAAACCAATCCCGGAAACGCGCGTGCGCTCGTGCAAGCGCACGGCGAGGGTCGCACCGCACGCGACGTCTGGATTAATCCGCCACCGATTCCGCTCACAACGGCTGAAATGGATCTGGTGTTTGATTTGCCTTATGCCCGCAGCCCGCATCCCGTGTATGCGGATGAGAACGGCGGTCACGATGGCGCAACCAAGATCCCCGCTTGGGAGATGATTCGGTTTAGCGTCAACATCATGCGCGGCTGCTTTGGTGGGTGTACGTTTTGTTCGATCACCGAGCACGAAGGCCGAATCATTCAAAGTCGCAGTGAAGACTCAGTGATTCGCGAGATCGAAGATATCCGCGATAAGGTACCCGGCTTTACGGGGGTGATTTCCGATCTTGGTGGCCCAACCGCCAACATGTACCGCATCGGCTGTAAAAGCCCTGAAATTGAATCGGCCTGTCGCAAGCCAAGTTGTGTGTACCCTGATGTTTGTCAAAATTTAAATACCGATCACAGTTCGTTGATTCATATGTATCGACGTGCTCGCGCCTTAAAGGGCGTAAAAAAAATATTGATCGGATCGGGCTTGCGTTACGACTTGGCAGTGAAGTCACCAGAATATATTCGTGAACTCGTGACCCATCACGTCGGTGGCTATTTAAAGATTGCACCTGAGCACACCGAGATGGGGCCTTTGTCTAAGATGATGAAGCCTGGTATCGGTAGCTACGATAAGTTCAAACAAATGTTTGATCGGTTCAGTGCAGAAGCGGGCAAAAAGCAATTCTTGGTACCGTACTTTATTGCCGCACATCCCGGTACTAGCGATCAAGATATGATGCATCTTGCGATGTGGCTCAAGAGTCATGGCTTTCGTGCCGATCAAGTACAAACTTTTTATCCTAGCCCAATGGCGACCGCAACTGCGATGTATCACTCGGGGCGCAATCCCTTAGGGCGAATCACTCGCACAAGCGAAACGGTTGATATCGTGCGTGGTGATCGCCGTCGCCGCTTGCACAAGGCTTTCTTGCGGTATCACGACCCCAATAACTGGCCTTTGCTTCGCGAGGCTCTGATGGCAATGGGCCGAGCTGATCTGATCGGCAACGGCAAAAAACATCTGATCCCGTTTCATCAGCCTAGAACAGATGGCAGCTATACCAGCGCGCGCCGTAAAAATAGTACTGAATCGACGGTTCGACGACCAGTCGTCCAAGGTAGAGTCTTGACGCAACACACAGGTTTACCACCGCGCGGTAAGCCGACCTCCTTTAAGAAAAAGTAGCGTTGCCTAAACGCTATAGCGTTTGATCATTTCTGGATCCGGGTCGCGTCCGAGACCCGGCCCGGTTGGTACGGCGATGTAGCCATCCTTAACCTCAATTGCGTCTCCAAGCGGATTGGCGCCCAAGTCGGCAAACGAGTATTCAATCATGGGCGTGTGCGCGAGCGATGCGGCAATATGAACGCTCGCTAGTAACCCGGGGCCAAAGTAGGGGCAGTGCGGGGTCATCACAACGTTGTGTTGCCGCGCTATTGCGGCGATTTCCATCATCGGCGAGATCCCGCCAATTTTTGTTACGCTCGGTTGCGCAATATCCACGGCGCCCGCTTTAAACATTTGCTCAAAGTTCTTGACGCTCATGGCGTTCTCGCCCGCCGCGATTTTTAAACCGCTCTGGGCTCTGACTTGAGCAAGGCTCTCAAAATCTTCGGGCGGCCAGATGGGTTCTTCGAACCAGCTCAGGTTGTAGGGGCGAACCGAATCGGCAACGGCCAAGGCTTCTTTCACAGACCAAGGGCAATTGACGTCCATCATCAGGTCAATGTTTGGGCCAATAGCCTCCCGCGCTGCCTTGACTTGCGCAGCGCCAAGCTCGTGAAGTTTGACGGCCCCATAGCCACGCTCAACGACGCGCGCGCTGTTTTCACCGACTAGGCCAGGATCGGTATAGCGCATCAAACTTGCGTAGCAGGGCAGGCGGGAGGCTTTAGCACCACCCAGCAAGGCGGACACGGGCTTGCCTACCGCTTTACCTGCAATATCCCAAAGAGCGATATCCAGCCCCGATAGTGCGAAAACCATTGGACCCGTGCGCCCAACGATATGAAGCTTTCTGTTGAGGTCTTCCATCAAGGCAGGGATATTGGTCTCGTCACGGCCTAACGCAAGGGGGGCTACCATCGAATGGATTGCGGCTCGTGTGGCGGGCCAGATGCCAAAGCCAAAGGCCTCACCCCAGCCAACGATACCGGCGTCGGTCTCGACGCGAACCAGAAGGATTTCCATTGAACGGTCAAGCCCTGCGAACTTTGGACGCGGGCCATAGATTTCGAAGGGGAGGCTTAAAGCGAAGGTGTCGATCTTTCTAATTGTCATGAGGTTTTTTCTACTTATTCAACTTTAATGTTGGCATCCTTGATAATCTTCGCCCACTTCGTAATTTCTGAAGGGATCCAAGTGGCAAAGTCATTTGGCGAGCCACCAACAGTCACAAAGCCCTGCTGCTTGAGCTTGGCTTGAAGCTCTGGTGTTTTCAAGGCTCGATTAACAGCTGTGTTGACACGCCTCACATAATCGTCGGGCGTGCCCAAAGGCGCTATTAAGCCGTTGATCGTGCTGGCATCCACCTTGGGCAAGCCGCCTTGGGCAAACGTTGCAATATCGGGAAAGAGGTCACTGCGCTCTTTACTGGTGATCGCCAACGCACGCACGCGGCCCGCATCGAGCATGGCCTTCGAACCCGTCTGCGTTGAAAACATCGCAGTAGTTTGCCCACCGACAAGTTGTGTAATCGCTTCGCTTGCACCTTTGAAAGGGATATTCAGCATTTGAATATCAGCCTGAACTTTAAACTGCTCTGCCGCCAAATGCGCGCCCGTGCCTTGACCCGCAGAGCCAAAAGTAATTTTGCCTGCGTTTGTTTTTGCATAGGCAATAAATTCTTGTATGGTCTTTGCTGGCAACAATGGGTTCACCAACAGGATCAAAGGCGAGGTTGCAATAAAGACAATAGGGGTGAAGTCTTTTAGCGTGTCGTAAGGTAACTTCGCGAGCAAACTTGGGTTGGTAATAAATGCAGCATCAATCATGCCAATCGTCAGGCCGTCTGGCTCTGCCTTGGCTACTGCAAGCGTGCCAATCGTACTGCCCGCGCCCGCACGATTTTCAACCACAGCTTGTTGACTGAATTCGTCGCCTACGTAGGGTGCAATCAAGCGCGCCAGGGCGTCTGTGGCACCGCCCGGCCCGTAGGGCACGATGATCCGTATGGATTTTGCGATCGTTGTTTGAGCGTAGGTCTCAGGCGTGAACAGCAGTATGAGTGGTGTGATGCATTGCAGCAACTTGCAGCGCCAGCGCTGCTTAAGCGGATGGTTCAAGGTAATGTCTCCGAGCCGACAGCATGATGTTTTTTGGTATAGCATAACCGCGATCGCCTAAAGTAAAACGAAAGAGACGCCATGAATAAAATAATCTTGCTTTGCTCGCTTCTGTTGTTGTCTGGCTGCGCGACTAAAGAATACCTGCAAGCGCAAGACGAATGTTCGCCAAACGCTTATCGGCAATTTCCGCCCAACACCATACAGCGGTATGTGCCGCGTACGACGGCGGTCAGGGTTCCAACTGGCGGATCAAAGTGCGAAAGTTATAACGAAGACAATCGTGTCAAAACGAAATGTGAGCCTGAGATGCGAACCGAGTACCGCACATATCAGTCTTTAGAGTTTGTCGATATCAATGCTGAACCGCGCGATGCTGTGATGCGAAACTGTACTCGCCAGTTGTGTGTTGAACGTTTTGGAAATCCAGAGTGCAAAGCGCCCGGTGCTTGAGCTGTCGGTCTTAGCTCGCGTTGATTGCTCTGCTAGGTTGGGATTTATTGCGAAGATGGTATGCAAAAAATTGGCATGAAATTTGCTGCACTCAAACGAGGCGCGCTCTTGGCTACATTGCGCGCATCTTCGGTTAAACGCGCCCCAATATGGGGCGCATATATTAATTTAAAGGATATTCGTATGCGCTCGCGTGCCTTCATAAGTGGTGCCATCTTATTGCTGCTCGGCTTGAGCCTATCTGCCCAGCCTGCTCAAGCCCAGACAAATGCCTATCCTGACAAGTCAGTTCGTATCGTGGTTCCCTTCCCGCCGGGTGGGGCTGCTGATATTTTTGCTCGCTTGATTGGGCAAAAATATACCGAGCTCTGGGGCGGCAAGCATGCGGTTGTGATTGAAAACCGTGCGGGTGCAGGGGGCGTGATTGGAAGCGAAGTGGCAGCCAAGGCGCCTGCAGACGGCTACACCTTATTGATGGTGACCGTCGGACACGCGTTAAACCCTTATGTGTACGCGAAACTTCCGTATGACACCCAAAAGGATTTCACACCTGTTGGCGTGATCGCTAATGTCCCAAGCTTGGTTGTGGTCAGCCCGGCCTCTACTGCGAGTTCCTTAAAAGATTTTCTAGCGAGTGCTAAAAGCAAACCGGCAACCCTGACGTTTGCGAGTTCGGGTGCAGGTACGACTAGCCATATCGGTGCTGCATTGATGGAGTCGATGGGCGGCATTGAGATGGTTCATGTGCCGTATAAAGGCGCAGCGCCGGCACTGCAGGATGTCATGGGAGAGCGGGTCGATATGTCTGTCGACATTATTTTGTCGTCTCTACCCTTGGTTCAAGGTGGCAAGCTCAAGGCCTTGGCCGTCACAAGCCCCCAACGTTCGCCACTCTTGCCTAACGTGCCTACAGTTGCCGAGTCGGGTTTGCCTGGCTATGACTTTATGGCGTGGTACATGCTGGTCGCACCGGCGGGCGTACCAGAGCCCATTCTGCTCAAGCTCAATGAGGATTTAAGAAAAATTGCGGCGATCCCAGAGGTTCGATCACGTATTGAAAGCATGGGTGGGGTGGTGGCAAGCCCAAGCTTAAATGAGGTGCGCGCGCAATTGAATGGCGAGTTCGACCGTTGGGCTAAGGTCTCTAAAGAGAGAAATATCAAAGTTGATTGAAAACGTCTTTGTACAAGCCTCGACATTCGTGCTGAGGTCTGACAGAAAAAAGATGATCACGCTTGCTCTGTCTTGAACGAAAAGGCTCGAGCGAAGAAAAACCATAGCCTCGGCTCTGAAAGCGAGGTTTCACAGAGAAAAAAGATAATGAAGAAACGTGATTTGTTTGGCTACGGGAATATCGCGCCAAGTGTAAAGTGGCCAAACCAAAAACGTGTTGCTGTATCTTTCGTCTTGAACTTTGAAGAGGGTGGCGAGTTCTCAATGGCAGACGGAGATCCCGTCAACGAGGCTGTATATGAAGTAATCGATCGACAAGCGCAGATCGATCCCTGTATAGATTCTCACTTTGAGTATGGCACGCGAGTCGGGTATTGGCGCATCGCCGAATTGTTCGAACGCTTTGGCGCTAACTTCACACTCAGTTCTTGTTGCCGCGCAGTTGAGCGTTCACCTTGGCTGGTGCAAGATGCTGTCAAGCGTGGTCACGAGATTTCTGCGCATGGTTATCGTTGGGAGCGCCACGTTGCGATGGATGAGGCCACTGAACGTCAGTCGATCATGGCAACCATCAAAGCCATCGAGCAGGCTAGCGGCAAGCCACCAGTCGGTTGGCATACAAGGTCTAGCCCAAGCCCCAACACGCGTCGGATACTGTCCGAGCTAGGTTTTTTATACGACAGTGATGCGTATAACGACGACACGCCTTACTTCGTTGACGTTGGTGCAAAGAAGCATTTGGTCTTGCCCTATGCGTTTGACACGAATGATATGCACTTTCAGCATAGTGATCGCTTCACAACTGCAGAGCAATTTAGTCAATATGTTTGTGAGGCGTACGACTGGTTAGAACAAGAAGGGCAGGCCTGGCCGCGCATGTTGTCGATTGGATTGCATCTGCGCATGATTGCCCGGCCGGGTCGGATAGGGGCAGTGCAGCGCATACTGAGTCACCTTCAACAACGTGACTCGGCATGGATCACGACACGCAGCCAAATTGCTCAACATTGGCTGGCGCACAGCAAGCGTTGAGTTGAGCGGCGTGGCGTGGCGGTGCGTGTGTCGCCGCTTAAAGCTAACACTTCAATTGATAGCCGGTTCGAGTTACAGTGTCGGCTGGCAGTACAACAATCACATAATAGGTCAGGTCAGGCTCGAGTCTATAAATTGATTCGGGGGGGCCATAGGCCATCGGAGACGAAAAATGAAGACGACCAAACTGGCGCTCGGTGCCTCTTTAACTTTGGCGGCTTCGCTGCCGCTTGTCGCAGCGGCCGCAATCACAGAATTTGCGATTAAGTCGACACAAGCTTACGGTGATTTTTCTGCCGGAAAATTTGTTCGTATTGAAGCTGAAGCTTTTGGTGAGTTGTCGCCCGCTGAGCCGATCCCCGGGCTTGATCAGGCACCTCGCAACGCGCGCGGGCTTGTTGAGTATCGCACGCCTGTGACTTTAATCATTCCCGAGTCACCGCGTACCGGCAATGGCAACTTGTTGATCGACGTGCCCAACCGCGGTCGCCCAATTACCCACGGGCTATACAACAGTCCTCGCGCCCGCCCGCTTGCGATCGGTTCGCTTGACCAAGGAAATGGATTTTTGCAAAACCGAGGCTGGTCAGTCGCAGTCGTGCAATGGGAGCAGGGGGAAGGCCCCGTATTTCCGACATTTACGGATAGCAAGGGTGGCAAGCTCTACGCCGAAGGCGTGGGGTTCGCTGCGGTGCGCGACATCACCCTGTTTTTACGTGACGCACGCGCAGGCAACCCACTAGCCGGCGCAATTGAGCGCACCTATGCGGTGGGCTATTCGCAAACAGGGCGTTTCTTAAAAAGCTTTTTGCTCAATGGCTTCAATCAGCTAGAGGGCAAAACGGTGTTTGATGGTTTACACATTACACAAGCTGGGGCTGGCCAATTGCCGTTGCTCGCCGCGGGGCCAGGGCCTGGCTCAGTCGCTTGGCAAACTCCCAGTCACACAGAGTCCGAATTGCGTGGCGTACACGAAGAGCCCTTTACTTACGCCGACACCATGAAGGTTGCACAAGCAAAGTATCGCCAGCTTCCACGTGTGGTGGTGAATCACGCTTACAACGACTATCTTGGTGGTCGTGCGGCGCTGACGCGCACGGGGGCCAATGGTATCGTTGACTTGCCGCAGCCCGACAACGTTCGCATGTTCGATATCTCGGGCTCGCCGCATATAAATGGCCGCGATAAAAACGCAGAGTGCACTGAACCTCCGGGTCAGATTGACTGGGCACCGGCAGTGCGCGCGCAACTGATTGTTCTGGATGAGTGGGTGCGAGGCAAGACACCGCCGGATAGTCGCCTCTTTGAACTTGAAGCACGTCTGAGCGACCCCGAGGTATTTCAGGCACCGAACTTTCTTGCCGGCGCGATGGTGATGGTGCCTAAGCGTGATCTGGATGGTAATGCCATGACTGGTGTCGTGTTGCCCGATATTGCTGTGCCAATTGCGAGCCATGGCTATATGAATGCACCGCTGACTGTGCAGGCGTGTCGTCAAAGCGGTACGTATAGGCCTTTTGCGAAAACTACCGCACAGCGAAAATCTGATGATGCGCGTCTTGCGCTTGATGCTCGGTATCCCGGCGGTATTAATGAATATTTGACAAAGATACGTATGGCGACTCGAGCACTTGTTGCAGACCGGTTGCTACTTGCAGAAGATGCGAGTGTGATTGAAAACGCGGCTGCCGAAAACCTTGCATTTACACCCACTAAACCGCGTGCACGGGGTGCTACGACGGCTCGGTGATGCTTTTTGAGGATCGGTTTAGGCTAAAGCCCCAGGCATACATGCTATCTTTAGTCTTCATCGATAATCCTTTCATCGTAGCCATGATGACGTTCGCTCTTCTGAACGGCTTCAGGCTAAGCTTAGTCAAAGATAAATGATCCAGATCCTTAAAAAAATTCTCGTGAGCGTTTGGGCGCTCACCGTCGTTTGCCAATTTGGCGTTGCTGTCTCGGCACAACCTGCAACGAGTCAGCAACCCAAAAACATCATTGTGCTGTTCTCGGATGGCGTCACGGGTTCTCAGTGGGAGTTTGGGCGAAAAACGAGTCAACTCATCCGTCAGAAGCCTTTTGTCGTGACCGATGTTGTGATGCAACGCGGGCACTTTGGCTTGATGACAAACTATCCCGCAAACTCCTACATCACGGATTCTGCCGCGGCGGCCTCGGCCATGTCTACTGGCTTTAAAGTTAACAACGGTGCGATTTCAATCACGCCAGACGGTCAACGTCCGGCCACCCTGGCTCAGGTTGCAAAAGCTCAAGGAAAACGTATTGGGCTGATCACGACGGCCACTGTCTATGATGCAAGTCCAGCTGCTTTTTCTGTGCATAGCCAATCGCGACGGGAGTCTGAAAATATCGTGAATCAGTACCTCGAACTTCAGCCTGATTTATTAATGGGTGGCGGTGCCGAGTACTTTTTGCCAAAGGGCCTAAGTGGTGGCAAGCGACAGGACGGTAAAAACATCATTGAGCTTTTTGCATCGAAGGGCTATCAAATTGCGAGGCAGCCTGAAGACCTTAACACGCTGCGTGGTGATCGCCTGCTAGGTTTGTTTGCAAATGAAGATTTAGATTTTGAAATTGATCGTGATCCAAAAGAGCAGCCAAATTTGGCGCAAATGACAGAGGCGGCGCTAAAGGTCTTAACCCACACGAGCCCTGCTGGTACTGGCGCCAGTGGCACAAGCGGCAATGGATTTTTTCTGTTCGTTGAAAATGAAAATACGGATACGGCAGGTCATCAAAACGATGTCGCCGCACTGATGCGCGATCTTTGGGCCTTTGACGACGCAGTGCAGGTCGCGCTTGATTTTCAAAAGCGTAACCCCGATACCTTGCTCATTGTGACCGGTGATCACGAGACAGGCGGATTTTCACCGACCTATGCTCGAAAAACAAAGGCTCCTGCCAGTTCAAGTAATGAGATACGCGTAGGAGATCAACAAATTAAAGTTATTGCGAATTTCAAAACCTCGTTGGATGAGCTTGCGAATAAATTGAAAGTCAAGGCGAAGCAGGGCGCTGATCAAGCCACAATGAGATCTTATTTTGCTGAGCTGGTCAAAGAAGGCTTGCCTGGCTTGGTGATTGAGCCTGAGCTTGAAAATCTGATTTTCGAAAATCAGGCGACTGATTTGAACTCTTCGTATTTGCCCGGCAACACTCTTGGCCGCTTAATCGCCCGGCAAACGGGTTTTTATTGGGCCAGCTCAGGGCACACCAATCAGCCCGTCGTCGTGGCTGCGATCGGGCCTGGATCGCAGTTATTTCAAGGCTTTAGCGACAATACGGATTTTGCAAAAAAGTTACAGACCTTGCTGGGCGCAAAGTAAATAGGTTTGTCAGCAGTTGAGTCTCTATGGAACGATGATTTTTTTCACAGAAAAAGGCGTTGAATGGCCTTCATCAATCGTGATGTTGACCGCCCCAGTTGTTTTTGCACCAGGCACTTCAAGGCGATAGACGTTTTTTAAGACTTGAGACTCAAGCAAAAATGCTTGATCGAACTCGAAGGTATGGCTATCACCGTGCACAATCAGTACTGAGCCCTTAAATCCCTTGGCAAGAGGCAACAGAGTTTGCTCAATCGAAGCATGATAGCCAGTCTTTTCCGCCAAAGCACCAGTGCGCGACATCGTCCGAATCACATCTGCCTGAAAAGCAAACACGAGCGTCTCAATGTTTTGCTCAGTCGCAACTCGAAACGTCTCTTTTATCCACGCGATGTTGGACTGATCGCGTGCACGAAATTCTCTTTCAGCCTCAGCATTGTTTGGCGCAAAGCGATTGTCGCTACCAACAATGTGTAGGGTTGTGAAGAGCGTGTTCGCAAAGCGCCAGCGCTGATTCTCAATATAGGTTGCATAGTCAGGCATCGCCTTGGTCTGAGTCACCACCGACAAAGGCGTCTGACCCAAAGATGTCGTAAGGTTGAAAAATTGTGCCCTTAGCTTTGTGAGTCGTTCAAGGGGGTCGTAACTGCCATTACTTTTGCGACCGCAGTCTGTCCAATCGTTGTCGCCTGGGGTATAGATCAGTGCGCTCTTAAATAAATCAAAGTGTGCGCGTTGGCGCGCAAACTCTTCATCAGAGCAACGCGCGCTGCCTTCTTTGAAATCGCCGACATGTATTGAAAACGGTGGACTCAGTGCATTGATCTGCGTGATCAGTAAGCGATATTTTGAGCCGGCTGAGTCGTCTGAGCCGTAGGGCAGGTCACCGAGGGCGACAAAGCTGAAAGTCTCTGCACGGACCCCAGACTCAAAGGCCAGAAAGGCAGCTAGGCACAAAACCCAAGACATCTTTTTCATTGCGAACTCTCTTAGTTAGCTGCTACTTGTGCGAAACCATAACATTGTTAGATGTCAATGTTGCGCATTTAACGCTGTGAGACCTGTACGAAAGACTTTTCATGGCATACCATCTACTGACAACAACAATCCGGAGACACCATGACCATCGATCGTCGTCAATTTATTAAAACAACAGCAACCTTGGCTGCGGCATCTGCTGCGGGCCTCGGCGTGACGAGCAATGCATTTGCGCAAAACACCATGAAACAAGCTGAAGATACCTTGCTAAAGGCTGCTATTGCGGCTGGGGATGTGCCCGGTGCGATTGCAGCAGTCACGACTTCTGACAAAATTCTCTATGAGGGCGCCTTTGGCGAGCGCGTGCTTGGGCAGGGTGTGCCGATGACCATGGATACGGTGGTGTGGCTCGCTTCGATGACAAAGCCAATCGTTGGTGCGGCGGCGATGAAACTGGTCGAGCAGGGTAAGTTAAGTCTGGATGAGCCTGCATCGAAATGGTTGCCGCAACTCGGTAACGTCAAAGTTCTGGCGGGTTGGGATGCACAAGGGCAGGCGGTTTTGCGCGCACCTAAAAGCCCCATCACGCTTCGTCATTTATTGACACACACGGCCGGTTTTACCTACGATATCTGGAATCCAGAGATGGCCAAGTACATGAAGGGCTTAAATATTCCTCGCGCGGGTTCGGGTAAAAAGGCTGGCCTGGATGTGCCACTCTCGTTTGACCCCGGCACACAGTGGGAGTATGGCATCAACATTGATTGGGCTGGTCAAGTGATTGAGGCTGGCAGCGGTATGAAGCTCGGTGAATATATCCAAAAAAACATTACTGATCCGCTAGGTATGACTAGTACGTCGTTCAAGATTTCACCTGAAATGCGCGAGCGAATGGCCAAAGTACATCAGCGAGGCGAAGACGGCAAGTTGACTGTCACTCAAAATGAGACAAATCAGAATCCAGAATTTGAAGCGGGTGGAGGTGGCCTCTACTCAACGGCGAACGATTACGTCAAGTTCATGCGCATGGTGCTGAACAAAGGCAAGGGTAATAATCAACAAATTCTTAAGCCTGAAACCGTAGAGCTGATGTCTCAAAATGCAATGGGGCTCTTGCGAGTCAAAATGTTGCCTACGCAAAATAAAGGCGCGTCGCTAGATGCTGAGTTTTTCCCAGGTGTGCCAAAGACGTGGGGCTTGAGTTTCATGATTAACGAAGCTTTGGCACCCACAGGTCGCTCAGCGGGCAGTTTGGCTTGGGCCGGTTTGGCCAACACCTTTTTTTGGATTGATCCTAAAAAAGATGTGGCTGGTTTGATCTTGATGCAGGTTTTGCCCTTCGTCGATCAGAAGGCGCTTGGCCTGTTCACCAACTTCGAGAAAACTGCTTACAGCACCTTAGGTTGAGAATGTTTTAAGGTGCAGCCGCGTCTTATTCGACTTTGACTTTCATCTCTTTTAAGATCGCGGCCCACCTGACGGATTCGGCTTTTATGAAGGCGCCGAACTCCTCAGGTGACGATCCTTTTGGGTCTTGCCCCTGTGCAATCAGGCGCTCTTTGAATTCAGGTTCATTTACAGTTTGAGTGACCGCGTTGCTTAATATTTTGAGCACAGCCGTTGGCATGTTTGCCGGGCCAACCAGGCCGTACCACGTTGACATATCGTAGCCAGGTACGCCCGCTTCGGCAATTGTTGGAATATTTGGTGCCGCAGCTGAGCGGGTCTTTGTGGTGACACCAAGCGCACGCAGCTGACCTTGCTCTGCAAGTGCGGCACCGGTGGGTAGATTTGGAAACGCTAAGTCAACAGTGCCTGACAAAAGATGAGGCATTAAGCTACCCGCACCCTTATAGGGGATGTGAACCATATCCACGCCTGAGAGCTGTTTAAAGAGTTCACCTGACAGGTGCACGGACGAGCCGATACCCGAAGAGGCAAAATTGACTTTCCCGGGGTTGGCGCGACCGTAATCGATCAATTCTTTGACGGTTTTAAATTTAGAGTTGCCCGGCACGACTAAAACGTTCGGGCCCGATAAAATTTGACCAATTGGCGTGAAATCGTTGACAGGATCGTACTTTGCATCTTGATAGATAAGTGGATTGGTGACATGCCCGATTGACGTGTAAAAAATCGTGTAGCCGTCGGGTGGCGAGCGACGAACAAAGTCGGTGGCCAAATTACCGTTTGCACCCGGTTTGTTTTCCACAATGACCGATTGCCCAAGAATTTTGCTAAACGAATGCGCGATTTGTCTTCCCACTGTGTCAGTTGAGCCACCAGGAGTGAAGCCAATCACAACGCGGATGGCCTTGTTTGGAAAATCAGTTGTTTGAGCTAGCGCAGCGCCGCTGGTACAGCAGGCAAAGCCTAGGGCTGTTGCTGCTGGTATAAATTTTTGTAGCATCGAATAAAGCTGGATCACTTTTTGGTCTCCGCAAGTGACGGGTGTCTGAGCATTGTAGGGTGCGAAGCGAGTGTATTAGGATTGTAGGGTACGAAGCGCGCGCCCATTGAGATAGAGCGGGATGAAGCCAAGTAACAGTCCCCCGGTGCCGATGACGTTGGTCAAGGGATCAAACGACACTGCGCTTAAAAGAGCAATGAACACCATGAAGACGGCACTAAATAAAGGCCACCAAACGTGTGTTAACGACTTGACGAACGAGTCCTTCAGCAAGCTGCGGTAATACCAAGCGCAGGCGAAACCAGCCAGGCTCATGTAAAAGCAAATTTGAAAACCAATCGCCGAGATTGACTTGACGTGAATGTCTTTAACAGAGGGTAAATAAGACGAAGCGAACAGTAAGAACACGCCAAGCAGCCAGATTGACAGCGTCGCAACCCAGGGTGTTTGCCACTCGGGGTGAATGGAGCTGTAGCGTGGGTGTAAAACTCTGTCGCGCGACATCGCAAAAAGCGTACGGCTAAATTGTAGAATTTGGGTTTCGATGGTGCCGATCGTCGATAAGATGGTGGACAGCACCGCGAGATAGCTCCAAGGCTGTGGAAACAGCTTGTCGGCAACCGCGTAGAGAACATTTGTATTGGCCTGAGCGATTTCTTCATCGGTTAAGACAATGAGTACAACGATCACGATGATGATGTAAAAAAGCATTAAGTTCACCATCGACCAGAAAGCGCCTTTGCTCGATGGCAAAGGGGTGCCGCCCTTGGTCTCTTCACCTAAGTTCATCGTGACATCCCATCCCCAATAAAAGAAGATGGCAGTGAGGGCGCCTGTTGCAAAGGTTTCTGCGCTAAACGAAAAAGGCGATACCCAGGCAAAAGATGGTATGTGAGCTGGCTTAGACCCGTATTGCAAAAAGGCACCCACAATCAGTGCCAGGACAATACTTGATTCGACGACAGTCAAAATCAATTGTGCGTAGCTGGCATGCTTGATGCCCTTACTCACCACAATGGTCACTAGCGTAAGCCAAAGCGCCGATACACAGGTGACCCAAGTTGTCTGTTCAATGGTTGCAGCATCGACCCAGCCCAGTACGGATAAGATTTTTAAGGTTGAAGTTGCAGCCGGGATTGTTGCAGAGACCATGAAGATGACTGAGGCAACAAGTAGCCCCCATCCTGCAAAAAAACCCCACCTAGGGCCAAACACGGCGCCAACCCACGCATAGGTTGCGCCCGCATGAGGTGCCATTTTGTTTAGATTAATAAAGGCAAACAAAATACCAAACATGATCAGTCCGCAGTACAGCACACTGCCAACGGACAGGACCCCGACAGAGGCTACGATAACGGCGGTAGTGACCGCAACGCTAAAAGCAGGAGCCGAACCAGCGACCCCCATCACTGCAGACTCAAGGGTGCCTAAAGAGCCACCGGCTAAACCTTTTTCTTGTGACATATTGCGACCAAGTGATTGCGTTGAACGGGAAGTCTACTTTTTTAGTAGATTGCGCGCCATTAGTCTAGAGGACACCCAAGGGTTTAGTTCGTGGTGTTTTATTTGCGACGCACTTCTTTTAGCATGGCATCAAGCCCTAAAAAATACGAATGCACACCAAACCCCGCGATGACACCAACACTGACTTCAGCCAGTATTGAGTGAATACCGCGCCTTTCGATATTAGTCATGTGCACCTCAATATACGGGAAACTGATCGCTCGCAGGCAGTCCCTTAACGCGTAACCCGCGTACAAAAATCCTGCGGGGTTCATGACCACGCCGTCTACCCCTTCGTCGACTGCTTGATAAAGGCGCTCAATTGCTTCGCCCTCAAGGTGGGTATAGAAGATTTCAAGGTCGTAGGCATTCATGCGTGCGTGTTCGAGCAACATTTGATCAAGCTCAGCCGCAGTGGTAGTGCCATAAAGCTCGGGTTGTCTGCGCCCAAGATACGACATGTTGGGGCCTTGTAATACTAATAATTTGGTCATGTCACGATCGCCTGATGATGGTGGATTTTTGCCTGTTATAACGCATTTGTAATGGCACTTGATTATTCGCTCGGCAGAATGAGGCTCACTCGGGAGGATGAGGCTGACTCGGCAGAATGAGGCTGACTCGACAGAATGAGGCTAACTCTACAGAATGAGGCTAACTCTACAGAATGAGGCTAACTCTACAGAATGAGGCGAACTCGGCAGAATGTGGTTATAAGGCGGCCGGGTTGCTCTTGGACTCTGCTCAGGCTATGCTTGATCCGCGCTCAGGCTGCGCTGGGGCGTTTGTCCAATAAATAACGATCTGACTGAGGTCTTGTATGAAGAAGAAAATCCTCCTTGCCGCGACTGCAATGTCTTTATGTTTTGCTGTGGGCGTAAGCTACGGCCAAGCGGGTCATGCCCAAAAGGCGATTGATCTCTTGAATCAGGCACTCAAAGAGGCCATTCAATGTGGTGGCGGCGGCGCTGATGGCTCGGGATGTAAAGGCCCACGGGCAGACGCGATCCAATCGATTAAAAGTGCCATTTCTAGTATGCAAAAATCGCTTTAGAAGCGAGTGCACGCAGCCCGAAGGCTTTGATCTTGTCGATCATTCGACAGGGTCAAACCAGTTAAAGACACTGAGCCCGCCATCAACGACAAGCTCGGTGCCGGTGACATAGCCAGAAAACCGGTCAATTAACAGGGTGAGGCCCATTGCAGCAACGTCTTGAGCACTACCAAGACGCTGCATCGGAATTTTCAATGCGAGGTCGCCCGCGGGTTTAAAACCCCCGGCGGCGATCGCGCCCGGGGTCAGGGCGTTAATGCGGATGCCATGCCGTGCCCAAGCTTTTGCCATTTCTTTAACCAGCATCAACATTGCAGCTTTGCTTGTTGCGTAATGTGGCAGATTTCTGGGGGTGTGGGCATGTAGTGAAGTCAAGTAGACCATTCGCCCGGCAATGCCCTCCGCAATCATGTGCTGGCCTGCCAAACGGGCCAGTTCAAAACCAGACTTCACGTTCACGTGATACATCGCGTCCCAAATTTCGCTAGTGACGGTGCGCCAGGTGTCTGATTCGCGCCGCGGCGGGGAGGCCGAGTGCACGACCATGTGGATCGAGCCGAAGGCCGCACGTGCTTGGTCCATGACCTGTTGCGCCGATCCTGTAAGAGCGAGATCGATCACGGCTCCGTTGGCTGAATGCCCCTTGGCCTGCAACTCGGCAAGCGTATCTGCGAGCTTTTGTTGGTCTGTATCGATCAAAAAAACCTTAGCTCCTTCGGCGGCGACTTCAAAGGCCAGCGCCCGACCGATGCCGTTGCCCGCGCCAGTGATGATTGCGGTTTGATCGCTGAGGTAGGGGCTCTGAAGCTTCATGCATGATCCTGTCATTTTTTGGATGTTGGCAAGCAAGTTGTATAGGTCAAGTTAATATAGACGAGTTACACCTTCTCAGCTTGACTTTACCCCAAGAGTAAAGCGTTCTATGCAGAGATTTGGCGGCAACAGTCCTGCGGCACAGCACTGGCGCGATGAGCCGTTTGGTTGAACGTCCGAAGTTTGAATTGTTCTTGAGTTGAAATATGGTCAAGTTTTTCCTTGCCTTTGCTTTGGTCGTCGCTATGCCGGTCTTCGCACAAACACAGGCATTGAAAACCATTCGTTACACCATTTTTCTCGATAACGGTGCGGTTGCTGGCGAACAGATCGTCGAGCGTCCCACCGTCGATACGATTAAAGTTCATTTCGATTTCAAAGAAAACGGGCGAGGCCCTACGCTTGACGAAGTGATCAAAGTTGGTCCCGATCTCACCATGCTTGAGTACAAGGTCACAGGAAGCTCAGAAATGGGCGGTGCGGTTGACGAGCGATTTACGCGCAGAGGTGGGCTCGCTGAATGGACTGTGAAAGCTGAGCGGGGCAGCAAGCGCATACGCGGCCCTGCTTTTTATGTGCCGGTCGACTCGTCGCTTGAAGTGAACTCGCTGATGATTTCGGCGTTGTCATCGACGCGAACCGGCACGCTGCCCCTGCTACCCGAGGGCACGTTGACACAACAGCGTCTTGACGAAGCAGTGGTCACTCGTGGAACTGAGTCAGATGTGGTGCAGTTAGTCATGCACACTGGGTTAGGTTTAAGCCCACAGTTTTTTTGGGCGACCACGACAGCTGAAACGCATCTCTTTGCCGCGATTATGCCCGGCACGTCTGCGATGATCAAAGAAGGTTGGGAAGCGAATTTATCTGATTTAAAAAAGCGTCAAGAAGAGGCTGCCGGCCGTATTCTCGAGCAACGTGCTCGGGATTTGCAGCATCCAATGCGTGGCTTGACAGTCGTTCGTAATGCACGCATCTTCAACTCTGAGACGGCTACCCTTTCGGTTGCCTCAGATGTTTATATCCTCAGAGGGATAGTCACGGGTATCTTTCCCTCAGGTACCTACCTGACTCCAGTTGATAACGAGCTTGACGCAGCGGGCCGCGTGATGTTGCCTGGCTTGTTCGATATGCACACCCATATCAGTCGCTGGTCGGCGTCATATCACCTGACAGCAGGCGTGACCTCAGTGCGTGACCTCGGTAATTCGAATGCTGAGCTTCAAAAGATCATAGATGAAACACTTGACGGAAGTCTGATGTCGCCGCGCGTTATTCCCGCTGGTTTCATTGAGGGCGAAAGTGCGTACTCTGCACATGATGGGATTTTAATAAGTGACTTAAACGAAGTCCGCCATGCGATCGACTGGTATTCGCTTCGTGGGTACCCTCACTTAAAAATTTATAACTCGTTTCCCAAAGAGCTGATACTGGATACGATTTCGTATGCGCACCGTCGCGGCTTGAGAGTGAGCGGCCACGTGCCTGCATTTATGCAAGCTGATGACGTGATTGAAGCTGGCTTTGATGAGTTGCATCATATCAATCAAGTCTTTCTAAATTTTTTATCAACGCCGCTGACTGATACCCGAACGCTTGAGCGTTTTTATATACCGGCCGAGAAGGGGGGCGGCCTTGATTTAGATTCGTTAGAGGTTCAAGAATTTATCGAAAAATTGCGAAATAAAAATATTATCGTCGATCCCACACTTGCCACCTTTGATTTTATTAAACAGCGTAATGGCGAGATCGCAGACCCTTATAAAACAATCGCAGATTTCATGCCGCCCGATGTTCGTCGTGGTTTTAAAACGTCGACTATGAAGATTCCCGATGATAGAACCGCCAGGCGCTATGAGGCTTCGTATAAAAAAATGATTGACTTTGTCGGACGCTTATATCGCGCAGGAGTACCAATCGTTGCTGGCACGGATGCGCTGGCAGGCTTTACGCTTCATAGTGAGTTGG
This sequence comes from uncultured beta proteobacterium, assembly GCA_903932425.1. GTDB lineage: Bacteria > Pseudomonadota > Gammaproteobacteria > Burkholderiales > Burkholderiaceae_B > Zwartia. The sequence continues at coordinate 34,874 of CAIZGG010000277.1, forward strand.
CGCTGTATGTGAAGGCGGGGCTGACGCCCGCTCAGGCGCTTCAAGTCGCAACCTATAACGGTGCGAAATTTACCAATACCTTAAACGATCGAGGAACCGTATCAACCGGAAAGTTGGCCGACTTGATTTTGATCGACGGCGACCCGACACGTAACATCGAAGATCTTAGAAAAGTCGCGATCGTGATTACGCGCGGAAAATTGATTTATCCCAACGAGATTAACCGAGCGCTAGGTGTCAAACCTTTTGTCACGAATCCACCCAAGCTACGCAGCTTGAATTAACTAACTTGCTAAGTTTGGGTGGATGTATCTATTACCTCAGGGTGTAGCACAGGGCAGGGCGACAGCCCGCGCATTTTTGAATGGGGCGGGCGCTGACTTATTTTTCAAAAATGCCTTCAGGCAGCAGTGCGCTGACGCACACATTTGGAAGATCTACGGCATTACTGATGCGTAGATCGACAGCTAGTGAGCAGATGACGTACGCTTGCTCGCGACTAAAACCACGTTCGCCAAGTAGCTCAATCATGTCTAACAACGCGTTGCGGGCGGCCAGGGTTAGATCTTCACCCTCTTGTGTGCCGTCATCCCGAATCGGTAGCCCTGTGGTCGCCACAAAGTTATGTGGGGCAGCCCACTGCGGCGCAGCAAAATAACCGGGATGAGAGAAACGTGGAAAGCGCGTTTTGCGTCGAGCGGCTTCGCCCGCAAGCAGTTTGAAGCGCACGACCGCAGTGGCTCCCATCTCAATTGCCGTGATGCAACACTCAGAATCACCTTGAGCGTAATGGGCGTCGCCAAGCGAGAACAGAGCACCGTCGACACCAACCGGTAACTGTAGTCGCGAGCCGCGTGTCAATTGCTTGATATCGGCGTTGCCGCCATTTTCGCGGGGTGGCATTGTGCGCAAACCTTGGCTGGCAATCGGCTCAATTCTGGGCACGGCATCTTGGGCGTCTGGCAATAAGGCAATGCCACCACGTTTAACAAGATCAGTCTCGCGGGCATTCCACCGCAGCATTTGTTCGTGCGAAGGTGCGACGCCTGCAGTCCCCATGAAGATCCCTTCAGGTATCTTGACACCAGGGATCTGCGCCGAGCGCGCGAAACCCTTATCGATCTCCCAGTGCGCCAAAAAACGAGCGTCGAAGATTTCTCGCAAAAAGCCAGCGCCGGGTCGAATCACCGTCCAGCCATACGGCTGCGGGGTTAAATCAACAAACTCGACTTCTAAAATATCGCCAGGCTTCGCGCCCTTCACAAAGATAGGACCGGTCAGAGGATGTCCTGCCTTTTTGTCGTTGCCGGCCAAGTCTTCAAAGGTCATGCCAAGTTTTACCTGACCATCCGCGGCATCTCGAGTTTCAAGCAAAAGGTCTTCGCCGGGAGCGACTTCGAGAAGGGGCTCAATATCGGGGTGCCAGCGGTTATGTCCGGTGCCTGGGTCGTCGCGCAAGCGACGATCGCGATTAATGTGAATAGCTTTCATGATGAGGTCGGTTCCTGTGGGCGGAGAAAGATCGAGCGATTGCGTATCAAACTTTAATACATTTTGGCGAACCATCACGCACTAAGCTGAATATATTTGTAACAAAGTACGCGGCGTCTTATTATGTGTTTGCAGATTAATCATGATTGTTCATATCGGGTGCTGAGTTTGAAATCTTCGATCCTTATTCGTTGGCTATGCATCTTGACGTTAGGCATGCTTGGCGCGAATGCTCTAGCAGACTCGTCTGAAAATTTTCCTAATAAAGCCATTCGTATCGTCGTGCCTTTTGCCGCGGGCGGGGGCGGTGATTTTATTGCGCGTTCCTGGGCCGATAAGTTTTCAGAAACCATCAAGCAACCGGTGATCATAGAGAATCGCGGCGGCGGGAACACCGTGGTCGGCACAGACGTTGTGGCCAAGGCTGCGCCTGATGGCTATACCTTGTTGCTCGTCGGGGCCAGTATTGCGACCAATCCGGCCTTGATCGAAAAGTTGCCCTACAAAACTCCAGACGACTTTACGCCAATTGGTACCGTGATCACCTATGCCATGGGTTTTGCGGCTCGTGCTAACTTGCCTGCTAATGACGTGCAAGAACTGCTGGCTCTCATCAAGGCAAAGGGACCGTTGAGTATTGCGACCTCTGGCGATGGTTCGGCGACTGCACTAGCGAATGAATTGTTTAAAGACGCAACGGGCGCCAAGCTGATGGCGGTTCCGTACAAAGGCGCTGGTCCAGCAGCTATTGACGTAGCAAGTGGTCATGTTGATTTGCTTTTTACTGGGATGTCACAGCTCAAACCGCACCTGGATACGGGTCGGGTCAAGCTTCTCGCAACCTCAGGATCAAATCGTTTAGCCTCGGCACCAGACGTTCGAACGATTGCCGAGCAAGGTGTCAAGGATTTTGAAGCGGTTGTGTGGTGGGGGATTCTTGCTCCTGCTAAAACCCCTACTGTCGTCGTGAACAAACTGAATCAAGCACTTGCCGTGAGTTTGAATCATCCTGAGGTAATGAAACGCTTGGCAGTTATTGACGGCGAGGTTAGATTGTCGTCGCCTCAGGCGTTTGACGCCTTATTGAAAGACGAGATTGCGCGTTGGGCAAAATTGTATAAACCTTAAGCGAATTGACGCAGTTTTGGCACCAGGATAAAGATAAGGCCCATGATCAGCATTGCACACACGGTGTAGGCGGCGAGTGCGAGTGATGGCCCCCAGCTTTGCGCTGCGGCGCCGGCCAAAAGATTTCCGAAGGGCAAACTGAGCACCACACCTGTGCGTAGGCCCATGACGCGACCTCGCATCGATTGTTCAGTATTGCTTAAGATAAGTGTTGCGATCATGGTCCAACAGATGGCTTGGACGATGCCTGCGAAAAATATTAAAAATAGCGACAGGTAGTAAGAGGTAGAAAGCGAAAATAGAAATAACGAGAACGGCCATAGCAGCCCACCCATCACCAGCAGACGACCTCGGTGACTTGATTTTTTTTTCGAGACTAACCAGAGGCCTGTGATGAGGGCGCCGCAACCAGCCATAGAAGTCAAAAAGCCATAGCCCGCGGGGCCTGCGTCTAAGACGTAACGGGCAAAGAGCGGCAAAAACGAATAGCGATAGGGTGCGACAAAAAGGTTGAGCATTAAAGCGATGAGCAAGGGCACCAGTACGGCATGGTTGCGCCAGGCGTAGTTGAACCCGCTGAGTAAGCTTTTTAGGGGCGGCTCGTGTATTTTTGCAACCGCCTGCTTGACTCCTTTTAGCCGCAAAAGAACAAGTAAATCGAGACAATAAATTATCGCAATAAGCCAGTACGCGCCACTGATACCCAAAATCGGAATCAGCAAGCCTCCAAGTGCCGGCCCGACAATGACTGTGAGTTCGGTTGCTACCGAGTTCATGGCGATCGCATTGGTGAGGTCGTCTGGCTCAACTAGGTCGGGGATGAATGCCTGACGAGTGGGATTGTCGAGCGCCCAAGTCAAACTGCTGACAAGCGAAAGGGCGATCAAATACCCGACGGTGAGCCAACCCGTGGTGACTAAGACCAACATGGTGAAAGAGATCAATCCACTGATCACTGAGGCGAGAATCAATAGCTTTCGCCGATCGAGGCGGTCTGCTGCAACGCCCATCATCGGTGCTAACAGATAGCCTGCCATTTTGCAGGATGTCACAACCCCCACCATCAGGGCTGAATCGGTTAATTCTAAAGTCAGCCATCCGACCACTACCAAATCGGCCCAGCGCGCGGTAGAGGACAGCAGGGTGGTCACCCAAAGCCTGCGAAAGCTGGGGTGACGCAAAGCACTACGTTGAAAGATCTGCCTCAGGGAGCCTATGATTTTTATCATGATTAAGTTTAGCCCGATTGGTCACTGCGGTAATATTTCGCTTGCGCTGAAAGTTGAGACCTAGCCGCCTGGATATGGGACAGGCTTTGCCCGACGAGGCGCCCGATAACCGACGAGCTTGAAAATGATGATAAAAAAAACGAAACGCCCCCACATCTTAATTGCAGGCGGCGGGATAGGTGGTCTTGCTGCAGCGTTAGCCCTGCTTAAACGAGGTTTTGACGTTGATGTCTACGAACAGGCGTCTGAATTGCGCGAGGTGGGTGCTGGCGTACAGTTAAGTGCCAATGGGGCACGTGTGTTGCACGAGCTCGGTGTCTTGCCCGAGTTTCGCGCGTTAGCCTGTGAGGCTGAGGGCAAAGAGATTCGCCTCTGGAACACTGGCCAAGCCTGGAAGTTGTTTGAGGTCGGCCTTGAGTCTGTCGAGCGTTACGGCTTTGGTCACTATTTAACGTATCGACCTGATCTGTTGGCGGTCTTGGTAGAAGGCGTACGCCGCGAAAAGCCCGATGCGATTCACCTCAATGCGCGCTGCACGGGCTTTGAGCAATCCGCACAGGGCGTGACGCTTCAATATGAAACTGCTGGGCAGAGCCATACTGCTGAGGGTGATTGCTTGATCGGCGCAGACGGCGTGCATTCGCGCATCCGCCACGGGTTGTTCGGTGATGACAATCCAGTTTATACAGGGATGCTCTCTTGGCGTGGCGTAGTGCCCATGGCTCAACTGCCGGCCCATATGCGCAGAATGGTCGGCACGAACTGGGTCGGGCCCGGTGGCCATGTCGTGCATTATCCCGTGCATCGCGGTGAATACATGAATTTCAACGGCATCATGGAAGTCGAAGGCTGGCAGGTCGAATCCTGGAGCGCGCAAGGTACGCACGAAGAGTGTCATGCGACGTTTGCCGGATGGCACGATGACATTCACAGCATGATCAGGCTTTTTTCAAAGCCCTACAAGTGGGCACTGATGGGACGTGAGCCTTTGCCCCAATGGAGCATTGGGCGTGTGAGCTTGTTGGGGGACGCATGCCACTCGATGTTGCCGATGCTTGCACAAGGCGCTGTGATGTCCTTAGAAGATGGCGTTGTACTGGCCCGCGCACTTGAGGCGGCGGGCGACGATATTGAACAGGGGCTTGAACGCTATCAGCAAGCGCGCATCGAGCGCACCACCAAGGTGGTGTTGGGTTCGGCCGAAAACGGTAAACGCTTTCAAAGTCGTACACTGGCAGACGCGGCTTCTGCAGAAGAGTACGTGAACCGTGAATGGACCCCCGAAAAAGTTCGGGCGCGCTATCAATGGCTGTACGAATACGATGTTACGACGGTGCCGGTGTAGATTGAAGTACCTGCTTGTAGATCGACGCAAACCGGTAAAGGTCGAAACAAACAGGTAAGGATCCAGATAAGCAGGGAAGAATCGAGGCAGTTAAATTTTTATAACAACTGAGATGAGACATAAGATGACGTTATTTAATCTCGAAGGACAAGTTGCGATTATTACTGGCTCATCGCGCGGCATCGGCAAAGCCATTGCCGAGCGCATGGCTGAACATGGGGCTAAAGTGGTGATCTCGTCCCGCAAGGCACCGGCATGCCAAGAGGTGGTCGATGCCCTGAATGCGCGCCATGGCGCAAATACTGCCATTTCTGTGCCCGCTAATATTTCGTCAAAGGCAGAGCTTGAAAACTTAGTGGCTGTCGCCAAGCGCGAGTTTGGTAAGGTTGACATCTTGGTGTGTAACGCGGCAAGTAACCCGTACTACGGCCCACAAGCCAACATTGCTGATGATCAGTTTCGTAAGATCTTAGACAACAATATCGTGGCCAACCACTGGTTGATCAGTTACGTTGTCCCCGAGATGATTGCTAGGCGGGCAGGTTCAATCATTATCGTATCTTCGATTGGGGGGCTGAAGGGTTCGCCGGTGATTGGGGCCTATGGCATTAGTAAGGCTGCCGATATGCAACTGGCACGTAATTTGGCGGTTGAATACGGCCCACACAATATTCGCGTCAATTGCATTGCCCCCGGTTTAGTGAAAACTGATTTCGCGCGTGCCCTGTGGGAAGACGAAGCCAACCTGGCCAAGCGCGTTTCAACAACGCCACTACGCCGAATCGGCGAGCCCGACGAAATTGCCGGCGCAGCTGTCTTTTTAGCGTCGCAGGCGGGGTCTTTTATGACTGGTCAAAGTCTGGTGATTGATGGTGGCGTGACGATCAGCTGACAGCCTTCTAACCCTCAAATTCGGGGATTGCGGCTGAATCCCCGCTTCGCAGCGGGATCAGTTTGGGCGGTATCGTTTTTTGCGATCGATTCAAATTAATCAGCGCGGATATTGTTGCTTTGAACGAGCGCGCGCCACTGTTTGATTTCGCCTTGCAAGAATGTGGTGAACTGCTCGGGCGTATTGCCAACGGGTTCGATGCCCATTGACTCCATGCGCGCTTTAACGGCAGAGTCTTTGGTGGCCTCGTTTACAGCTTTTGCGAGCCGTTCAATAATGTTGGTTGGCGTGCCTTTAGCGACAAAGAAGCCATTCCATTCGACTACTCTAAAACCGGCGTAACCGGCCTCTTCAAACGTTGGCACATCAGGCAATGCTTCCATTCTGGTCGTGCCTGTTGTTGCGAGTGCGCGCAGTTTGCCAGATTTTAAATGTTGCAGGGCGGTGATTGGATTTGAAAAATATCCAGCCAGCCTTCCCGCTAAGACATCAGCAATTGCTTGCGCGCCGCCTTTGTAAGGGACGTGTGTCCATTTGATGCCAGCATCGCGCTGCAGTAACTCAGCCGCTAAATGCGCAGCCCCACCAGCGCCGTATGAGCCGTAGTCAAGTTTATTTGGATTGGCTTTAGCGAAATCAACCAAGTCTTTTAAAGTTTTAAAAGGGCTTGAGGCGGGTATCACCAAGATCAGCGGCATGTTGATCGCCTGTGACACTGGGATCATGTCTTTAACGGGATCAAAGGGCAGGTCACGCATCACTGCGTTCACTGCATACGGAAACGTGTCATAAAACATGGTGTAGCCGTCGGTGGGCGCTTGTAAAACCGCCATCGCGCCTACCACGCCACTGGCGCCCGGCCTATTTTCGATGATGATGGGCTGACCCAAAATGGCAGACATAGGCTGCGCCAGCATTCTTGAGTTTGTGTCAGCGCCACCGCCTGGGGTGTAGGGTACGACGAGTCGTATAGGTTTGTCTGGATAGCTGGCCTGCGCGTGCACTGGGCTGTGCAAACTTATAACGGCTAAGGCCAGGCTAACCGCGCTGAGGCTCAAGTTAATTGAGCGGCGAATGATCCGAGTGACTATTGTCATGATTGTCTCGTGTTGAGTTAAAACCAAGTTTCTCTAATTTTACTGACGTCTGACAGCTGTTTTGTAGAGTTCGTCGGCGCGGTTCAGGTGATTGCGCATGGCCTGCGCCGCGCTCTCGGCATCATGGGCAGCAATGGCTTCGATAATTTTTTGATGCTCGGCGAGTGTCAGGCTTTCTGCGCCAGGCGCGTGAACGATTGATTGGTAATAAGCGCTCGCCCAGCCAAACAAGGCCTCAACGATGGCTGGGAATATTGGATTGCAACTGATCCGAGCGATTTCACGATGAAACAGCATGTCGTGCTTCATGAACAGTTCGCTATTTTGTAGCGCAGCGCGTTGCTCTTCGTGCCGAAGGTATAACTGTTTGATATCTTGGTCGGTTGCTTTTTCTGCAGCGAGTCGTACCATACCGGTTTCTAAAAAAACGCGGGCCTCTTTTACATGCTCAAGCGTCTCGGGTTGAATGCGTAATAAATGGCGAGCGCCTTCTGCAATCTGGTCGATTAACAGGCTTGCTGTCGGCGTTGCGACGCGCGCACGCTCGCCATGAGAAATTTCTACAATCCCTGAGCGCGCCAAGTCTTGAAGCGCTTCGCGTACGGCGACGCGCCCAACGCCATACGTTTCCATGAGCTCGCGCTCAGAGGGTAATTGATCGCCCGGCTTAAGTTCTGCGCGCTCAATGCGCTGCATGAGTCGATCTAGAACCTCTTGATAGAGCTTTCGTCTTTGAATGGGTTCGCTTGTCATGGCATCGTTCTCTTGCTACAGCTTACGACCTGCGCGGATCTCACCATAAAAGCTCGGCCCGCCCATTTGTCCGCCCTTCAGAGCGATTTCCAGTCCGTCGCGCTGAGAGTTGTCAGACCATGCGCGACATAGGGGAACGCCAGGTGTGATACCTGCACTTAAGGTTAACGCTCGAATCCCTAAGTGGCCGGCCACCGCCCCAGAACTATCGCCCCCGGCGACAACGATCCGTTTGACTGACGAGCTATCCAAAACTCTGCGCATAATCTCAGCTAAAACTTCCCCGATTTTTTGAGCCGCTTGCATGCGATTCAAATGCGCAGCCTGCGCCGTTTCATCAAAATTTTTCACCGCGGGATCATCTGGACCTTCGGCTGAAAAAATAAGAGGTGAAATATTTTTTGCTAGAGCCGCGATCGCCAAGGTCGCTAAGCGGTCAATTTCTATTTGGCATTGCTCTTGAGCAAGAGCCAGCGAAATCTCTAAACGTAAGACGCAAAAGCCATTGGCACGCGCCCACTTGATTTGTTCGCCGCTCATCGGCGAGCAACTGCCACTGACGACCGCGATGCAATCTACCGCGCGTGCCGTCGGTAGGTATTGCGTGCTCGGGATCATGCCTTGGTGGCGCCAATAGGCAGTTAAGGCGTACTGTAATCCTGAAGACGAGGCGCTAAACACTTGTTTGCCGCGATTTTCCCAAAGGAGGCGACCCGCTTCGATCTGAGTGGGTAGGTCGGTCACATCAATCATGATGACGGGTTGATCACTGCCCATCAACGTCTCGAGCTTGTGTTGCCCTTGGCTTTCAGCGATATCGGTAACATCGATGAGTGCGATGCGCCTTGATGTTTGTTTCGCAAGATGAACCGTCAGGTCGCCTTCGTTCATGGGGGTCACTGGGTGACGCGACATCGTGGGGTGTCGATCAATGCGGTGAACGACTCCGTTTGCTGCGGCAAATAGATGTCCAAATACTTGATAACGTTTTAGGCGTGGTGCTCCGACAATCATCGGCGACCACTGTGCCTGCGTGACGTTCATGCCGATATCGATTGCTTGCCCAATCGACCCAATCGCGGCAGAGGAGTCAAAGGTTGAGCACACTTTATAGTGCAGAACAGGGGCACCAATGTCGGCGAGGCGCTGAAAGATCGCCGGCAAATGCTGTTGCATCCATTCAGGCGTTTGGCTGCGCGACAGGCCTGCGAGCCCGACACAACGCATGTGTTTAAAATGCTCTAAGTCTGACGGGCGAGGTAATTGCAAAAACAAAACCGTGTCGATACCCGCAGCCGTGAAGGCTTCCATCACATCGGTTGAGCCCGTAAAGTCGTCGCCGTAATAGGTGAGCAAGGGCCCGTCTGGCAATGTCTGCTTGATGTCAGCCACAGTCGTTACCAAAAGGTCAGGGCACGCTTTAACTCAGGGTGCTCTTGACTATAGTGGGAAAGAGTTGTGCCCGCTTCAGCGGCTTCATAGGCTTGTCGTAAGGCTCGGACTCCGGCGGCGACACCATCAGGATGGCCAAAGATACCCCCACCCGCTGTTACGATTAAATCCGAATGGCCGATCGCTTTGATCGTATCGTGCGCCTGCAGGCCAGTTTGCGCTGAGCTAAAAACCGGCACGGCGGTCATCGGCGCCTGTGCATACAGAGGGATACCCACAGAGCGCGCAGCAGCAATGACAGACTCATCGCTCTCGCTAAATTTGTTGCGCAACCCATTGACATGCAAATGATCAACCCCTGCAAGACGCCAGATTTTTTGCCACGCCGCAAACTCCCAACCCAACGCAGGACTTCGGTTTAAATAGCCCCAGCCTGCACGGTGTGCGTGAATGGGCAGTTGGCTGTGCTTTCTGAAAGCTGACATACCTGCTAAGCCAATCGAATTCAGGCAGACCATCACGCACGTGCCCTTGTGTGCAAGTACAAAGTCGTGCCGGTGTCTCATTTGATCAAGGTCACCCGTGATGTTAAAGGCGACCATGACTTTTTTTCCTGACTGATCGGCCGCACGATTAACGATTTGCATGACGCGTTCAACGCGCTCTTCAAACGGACAGTAGGTTCCGTCAGCTTGCAACTCGTCGTCTTTGATGAAATCGATGTCGCCCGCGACAAGCATTTGCACTTGTTCTGCAGTTTCAACCGCATTTAAACCGACACTGGGTTTGATGATCGTGCCGATAAATGGTCCCGTTTGTTTTCCACTCAGACGCCGCGTGCCCGGCATGCCAAACGCTGGTCCCGGGTATGCCTGCGCAAAGGCTTCAGGCAATTCAAGGTCAAGCAATCTGAGTCCAGATACCTGGGCTAACTCAAATAAATTACCGGCAACGGTTGAGAACACACTTGGCAGGCACGGCCCGATATTGCTCAGGGGCCACGAAAGTTTCAGTAGGCAACGCGTGTAAACGTTGGATCGTTTGCCCCCAGGCAGGCTGGGCTGCGTCGAGGTATCTAAAATTGTTAACGACTCAACCTGCGCGCCTGAGCGCTTTTTTAATGCAGGTGTTTCGGCGGCAAGTTTTAAAAAGGTACCACTTGATTGCTCGCCTGCGATGATCTCAGCGGCTCGGGCTGGATCATCGCCTGTTTCTAACCAATACGTTGCATAAAAGCGCTCATCCACGTTATTTGTAGCCCAACGCATGTGGCAACCAGTTGCTTAAGGCTGGGACAAACGTTAACAGCATCAAAACGATCCCATGCGCCCATAAAAACGGTTTGAGCTCTCGGGTCAAGTCTGACAGAGGTACTTTCGACACGTTTGAGGTCACGAATAACAAGCCGCCCACAGGAGGGGTAATCATCCCCAAAGTGAGGTTGTAGATCACGATCATCGCGAAGTGAATCGGCTCGATTCCCACACTGGCTGCGACAGGCGCCAAAATCGGCACGAGTACCATCACCCCGGGAAGAGGTTCGATGAAAATGCCAAAGAGCAATAAGAAAATATTGACCACAATCAGAAAGGTCCAGGCATTCAAGTGCATGCCTGCGATCCAGCTCGCAACCGCTTGCGGTACGCCTTCTATCGTTAAGATCCAGGCAAAAGAAGCCGACATCCCGATGATCAATAGCACAGAGGCTGTCAGTAGCGCAGAACGAAACAAAATGTTTGGCACTGCTTTCCACTCAAGGGTGCGATAGACATACTTGCCGCACAACAAAGCATAAAACACTGCGACCACAGAGGCCTCGGTGGGCGTAAACCAGCCTGCGCGCATCCCACCTAAAATAATCACTGGCAATAAGATTGCTGGTAGAGCCTTCCAACTTGTCAGCCACATTTCTTTGCGGGTTGGATACTCATTATCGCCCTTGTAGTTACGCTGCTTGGATACGTACCAATTCACGATGCACATTGCGACGGCAATGAGTACGCCGGGGATCAGGCCCGCGACAAAGAGTGCCCCGACTGAGACCTTATCGTCTGCCAGCGCATAGATGATCATGATGATTGAGGGGGGAATAATCGGCCCCACAATCGCAGTCGACGCGGTCAACGCTGCAGCGTAAGAGCGCGAGTAACCGGCCTTGTCCATCATGCGAATGAGCATCGATCCTGGGCCTGCGGCATCCGCTAGAGCCGAGCCAGAGATCCCAGAGAAAAAAGTCAGTGAAACGACGTTGGTGTAGCCCAAACCGCCGCGCTTGTGACCAACGAATTGACCCGCAAATTTCAACAAGACTTCGGTGAGTGATCCGCCACTCATTAATTCTGCGGCCAGAATAAAGAAGGGCACCGCCATCAGTGGAAAACTGTCGATGCCGGTGAACGTTTCTTTGAGTAAGACCAGCAGCGGAAAATTAGCCCCTGAAATCAGCAGGGCTGTGATGGTAGATAAGCCAAGCGCAAAAGCGACAGGAACACCGATCGCTAAATAGACACAGGCGGCAATAAGTAGGACGACGCTGGCGCTCATAGTGAGGCACTCGCAGTGGCGTCAAAGTGCGCATCTGAGGGGAACGATCTGGTCAGAACGTAGTCTTTGACGATCAGTAACCAATGGATCAAGGCCATGGCAGCCCCAATCGGTAGGCCAGCGTAGATGATGGCAATCGAAATTTGGGTGGCTGGTGTTTGCTGATACTGGGTGCGATCCATGTATTCAAGGCCATACCAGGTAAAGAAAGCAAATAGTCCGATGACCAGCAGCGCAATGATCACGCGGATGCCGATCGCCACGCCACGTGGTACTGAGTCTTGTAGATTTTCAACAGCGATATGCCCACCATAACGCAGTACGGGGCCACAGCCTAAAAAGGTCAACCAAATCATGAGATGGCGCGCGACTTCTTCGGCCCATTCGAGCGAGATATTGGTGGTGTAGCGCAGCACGACGTTGGCAAAAATGATGATCGACATCACCGCCATGATGAGGATTAAAAGCCATTTATTGATGGCCAAAAAATAGCTTTCAAATGTTTTCATAGGGATCACTGCTTGATTTGAAATAAAAAAATGGTGGCACACTGAGGCGCGCCACCCTTTTTGCAGAGAGACTTATTTGAAGTCGCGAATTTTTTGAATATTCTCTGCGCCAAACTCTTTTGCGTACGCGGCGTTGGCTGGCTCAAGTGCTTTGACGAAGGCAGCTGCATCGACTTTACGCACAACAATCATGCCATCGGCCTCTAGCTGAGCGATGCCGTTTGCATCATCCTCACTGACCTTTTTACGTTGTGCAATATTTCCAACTTTAGCAGCGTCGTAAAAGACTTTTTTGTCTGCTTCGCTCAGCTTGTTCATGAAGCGCGGTGAGGTCAAAAACAGGGCAGGTGAATACACGTGCGCAGTGAGTGACAGATATTTTTGTACTTGTGAAAATTTTGACGATAAGATAATCGGGATAGGATTTTCTTGGCCGTCAACAATGCCTTGTTGCAGCGCGCCAAAGACCTCAGGGAAGGCCATTGGTGTTGGGCGGATACCAAAGGTGCGATAGCCATCCATGTGTACTTTGTTTTCCATCGTGCGCATTTTTAATCCAGCGGTATCCGCGGGCGTGACGATTGGATGCTTATTGTTCGTCATATGACGAAAGCCATTTTCGCTCCACGTTAAGGCAATCAGGCCTTTAGCAGGAAATTTTTTCAATAATTCTTGACCGCCGGGGCCGTCGAGATAGGCGCGCGCGTGGTCGTAGTCGCGAAACAAGAAAGGGATGTCGACGATTTTTACTTCAGGAACAAAGTTGCCAACCGGGCCAGTCGAAACGTCAGTGATGTCAAGCGTGCCAAGTTGCACCGCTTCGATCATTTCACGCTCACCGCCCACTGAACCGGCAGGAAACTGCTGGCATTTATAGCGCCCCTGGGTGCCTTTCTCGATCTCATCACAGAAGGCCGTGACGCCCATGCCATACGATCCGTTGGCGGCTGAGGTATAGCCGATTTTCACAATCGTTTGTGCACTCGCTGAACCGATTGCGAGCCATGTTGCAGCAGCAATTGAGGTCAGGCGGATGGTTTGTTTGAAGTTCATGTTTCCCTCTGAAATGAAGTGGTAAGGTTCTTGTTGTTTGACTTCGTAATAATTTGTACGCAATGCTACTAGACATTAGCGGTTGTGGGGTATTAGGTAATACGCCAACTAAGCTGACGCCCGATTTTAGGTGACCGCGTCAACCGCTGTCCGGTGTCACCCGCTGTCAGGTGATACGTTCGATGCTTTCGGCGATCTCTTTGTTGTCAAAGACCTTTTTCCAATCGTCGCGCATCAGTCGGGGTTTTCCAAAGGTAATCGCCTTGTTACAGGCATCCGAGAACTGCCCAGGAATTTGCTTAAAAATAACCGCCGACAAGATCGTCATGTGGCCGAGCAGAAAATCCCTCGCCGCTTCGGCAGGTACACCCCTGGAAACGACTTCATCCATCGCCTCTCGCATGACGTCCAAGAGTGTCGCACAGACTGTTTCTGAAAGACCGGGCTCGAGCAGCGCCATTTGCTCGACTGTGACGCGATATGACCGCAAAATGGGCTGGTAGATCGTTTTGGCAATAGCTTCGCCTAACTCAAACGCTTCCTCTGGGCCTTGCATCAGGGCGCTCACGATGGATTGGGGCGCCAGTACTCCGCCAAAGTAATCGGGTGCCCCGGCCGTATGAACCTCAGGGGCAAAGATGTTGGGGTGGCAAGGGTGTGCCACGAAGTAGGTCAGGTCTGGACGTTTGGGCAGGTGGCCGGCAAAAGGTGCTGCGGCATCAAGCGTCATCACCATCGTGCCTGCTTGAAGCTGCGGGGCGATTTCGGCGGCAAGGCGTCCGATAAAGCTGTCGGGCACAGCCAAAATCACGACATCGACTTTGCTCAGAGCGTCTTCCAAGGCAACGCAAGACACGCCTAATTCGTTTTTCAGCCGATCTTTGCCAACTGCGCTGACTTCTACGTGCCTGACGTCGTACTCTGAACCCATCAGGTTTTTGGATAGGCGCACGCCCATCTTGCCGCCAGCACCAAACAATGCAATCGAAGTCACGATGATCAACCCTTATCTGTAATGAGCGGCAATGGTATGATGAGTTGACCAGTTCAGGCTACTAGGGCTTGTACCTAATTAAATTACTTAGCTTCTTCGCTTAATAATAGAGACGAGTTCGGGTAATAGTGCTTGCGGATCAGCCTCCTGACAGGCTTGGGTCAACGAGTTTTTCACGGCCTGAGCGACCGTGTGATCGACTTTCATATCTTCAGCCATTTGGTTGTAATAACTTAGATCTTTCAAGCTGTTAGCCAAGCTAAAACGCAGGCTTGAGGTGTCGCCTGCTGTTAAGTAGGGTTTAAGTCGTTCGAGCGGAGCACCCCAGCCGCCACCCATCGCCAACACCTCAATGAAGGTTTGCGGGTCGATGCCGGATGACAGCGCGCAGGCAGCGGCCTCGGCCATCAGGGTGACCGAGCCAAGCGACACATAATTGTGCAAAAGCTTCATCCGATGCCCGGCCCCAATCGGCCCTGCATGAACGATGTTCTCGGCAAAGCATGACAAGAGTGGTTTGCACTGCTCAAAGAGCTGAGCGTCGCCACCGACCAAGAGATTCAGCCGACCTTCAGCTGCCTCTTTAGGCGTTCGGGTCATCGGGGCGTCTAAAAAATGACATCCGTAATCAATGACGAATTTTGCAATGCGCTCAGTGGAGGTCGGAATCGAGGTGGAGCAGTCAATGACGATGCTGCCGGGAGCAAGCCCTTGCAGGACACCGTCTTGACCAAATAGCACGGCCTCAACTTGAGGCGTACCCGTCACGCACAAAATCATGATGTTTGAATGCTCGGCCAGTGCTCTGGGCGTTTGAAAGGTTGTCACCCCCTGAGCGATGAGTGCGTCAAGCGGTTGGTTGCCTTCGTGCGCCAGCACCGACAGAGAGTGGCCATGCTTGACCAAATTTGTCGCAATACCATGACCCATCATGCCAATGCCAATCATTCCGATCTTGTTCATTTGATACGTTTGCTCTGTTCAGGTGAAGAGTTGAAGTGGTACGAAGTGTAGCCTTCTGTGCTGAAGCGTGCGTGACTAAGTCGTCTCACGACGCCTGTTGATGCGCTTAGGATTGGGTCGAAGACTCTTTAGCGACCTTAACGATCAACTGGCGCAACCATTGATGCCCAATGTCATTTTGACTTCGTTCGTGCCAGTACGCCGCATATTTTATGCGTGGTAGGCGAATCGGCGGATCGATGATTTGCAGGTCGAACTGACCGGAAAATTTGACTGCGAGGCTCTGGGGAATCATTGCGATCATGTCGGTTGAGCTAACCGCATTGGCAACAGTTGCAAAGTTTTGCATCTGAAAAGACATCGATATCTTTTTGCCTAAGCCGTGCAACGTCTCGTCAATCACTCGGTTTGTTGTGTTCCCTCGTGCTCCTAGCGTGCGCGCATGAGGAATAGATAAAAAGTCATTAAGCGTTAAATGATCTCTTATACGTGGATGGTTACTCTTTGCAATGCAAACCATTTTGTCTTGAAAACATTGCAACGAGCGCAACGCGATGTTCGGGTGAATCAGCCAAGCTAACCGAAGATCAACCTCACCGGTCTCAAGCAGTTCAAATGATCGCTCGGGATTTGGTGCTTTGACTTCAAGTTGCACCTTTGGTGCAAGCTCTCGTAGTTTCGTTAAAAGAGTCGGGATGAGTCTAAGCTCAACATGTTCGGGTGCAGTGATGACAAAAACGCGTGTTGATTGTGAAGGCTCAAACGCAGCGGGTGGATTGGTCAGCGCGTTGTACGCGTCCAGAATACTTCGAACCGAACCCTCTATTTGTAGGGCGCGGTTGGTCGGCGTCATTCGACGTCCAGACCTTAGAAGTAGAGGGTCGTGAAAGAGTTCCCGCAGCCTCGCTAGTGCGAGGCTCACCGCCGGCTGCGTCATTGCTAAACGTTCAGCCGTATTTGATACGCTGCGCTCGTTAAGTAAGACAACAAATAGATTCAAAAGTTTGATTTCAATGTTATTAAAGTTATTCATTTTTTAATATATTTGATATGTAAAAAAAATTATATATTATCGGGTGCTTTACACATAAACTTGTTCAGTTTTGACGCTTTGGACTGCAGAACCTAAATGAGTGGCATTTGCGCTCAGAATAATGACGTCAACGGAGAGACACGACATGCAAACGGTAAAGCGCAGTGTTTTGACTTTGGTTGCTTGCTTTGGACTGGTGCTGACGGGCGCCGTAATGGGCCAGGGGACATACCCTGACCGAGCCATTAAGATGATCGTGGCTTGGCCAGCGGGTGGAGGCACAGATAATGTTGCAAGGTTAATTGCTAAATTCTTGGGGGAGCGGCTCAAGCAACCAATCGTTGTTGAAAATAGATCGGGCGCGAGCGGTGTCATCGGAACGGAGTACGCAGCGAAGGCTGCCCCAGATGGTTACACGATTCAATACACGGTGGCCGATTCGCATTCGATTAATCCGCATGTTTTTAAGAATGTGTCGTTTGATGCGTTGAAAGATTTTATTCCAGTCGCCGTAGTTGGAAGCATGCCCAATGTGCTAGTGGCCAATAACTCAGTGCCGGCAAGCAATATGGCCGATTTTTTGAAGCTTGCGCGCGCAGAACCAGATCGTTTTACTTATGCGTCTTGGGGTATCGCGAGTGGAGCACACATCCGCACCGAGGCATTCAACAAAGAGGCAAAAATTAAACTGCGACATATTCCCTATCAAGGGTCGGGGCCTGCATTTGCTGCAATAGTCGGCCAACAGGTCGACGTCATGATGGTGCCCTTGGGTTTGGCTTATGGGAGTGCCAAGGCAGGCAAGGTAAAGATCCTGGGAGTGGATACTCGCGATCGAGTCGCAGAGGCGCCTGAAGTCCCGACCTTTACAGAGATGGGAATCCCGGTCAGTTTGGCATTTTGGCAAGGCATTTTGGTGCCAGCTAAAACACCCTCTGACGTGGTGGTGAGGCTCAATAAAGAAATGAATGAAATATTGGCCGATCCTAAGGTGAAGCAAGCCTTGCTGGGCGTTGGTGTCAACGTGCGATCCAACGATTTGCAGTCCTTAGCCCAATTGGATTTCTACATGAGAGATGAATATCGGCGCTGGGGATCGGTCATCAAAGATGCACAAATTATAGAAAAATGAGCGTTGAACTAATAACAGGAGACGATCTTGGTAGCTAAAAAAGCAATTGCCCGTAGCGGTAGTGCCGTACATTTTGATTTAAAGAGATTAGAAAAAGTCGCGCAACGCGTCAAGCTTGATATTGAACAATCAAAATATGATGGTGCTCGTATTTTAGTTGCTCATCGTGGTGAGACGGTATTGGATCTGACTGTGGGCTACGCAGAACGTGATGCAAAGCGGTTGATGCAGTCAGACGCCGTATTCAGTGTGATGTCGATTTCTAAAGTGATGACGGCGATTGCGTTGCTTCAATGTGTTGAGCGAGGTGATCTGAGCCTCTTGACCCCTGTGGCGCAAATCATCCCCGAGTTCGCCAAACGAGGTAAGGATAAGGTCACAGTGGGGCAAGTATTGACGCATACGGCAGGGTTGGGCATGGCACCTGTGGCCTTGCCAGCGGATGAGATTGGCGTCTTGGCAAAAAGTGTTGCGGCGATTTGTGAGCTGCCCTTAGAGTCCACGCCAGGAGAATTGGTCAGTTACAGCGCAATGACGGGCTTCACGATCCTTGCCGAAATTGTTCGCCGCCTGGATGTAAAGAAGCGCCCATTCAGAAAAATAATGGCCGACGATGTTTTGGGACCCCTAGGAATGAAGGACGCAGCTTTTGGCTTGCCTGACCGACTTAGAAAGCGTCGTGTGCCGGTGATCGTGCGTGATAACGATGCTCCTGAGTTGAATCGCAAGTTTCTCGCTGCGCGAGACCAAGCGGTTACGTCAGAGACTGAGCTAGCCTCGGGTGGGGCAACGTTTGCGACCGCGAGTGATATTTTGAAGCTGGGTGAAGCCCTGCGCCTAGGGGGCGCATTGAATGGTAATCGTGTGCTTTCGCCTGCGATGGTGAGGTTAATGACAACGAATCAAACAGGCTTGAAGCCAAATGGCATGATGAACTCGTCGCGTGCCTTACACAGCATGCCGCCGTTTCCGGCATTTTTAGGCTTAGGGTTATTTTTGCGTGGCGAAGGTTTGTTTCCAAGTCATATCGCATCATTAGCTTCGCCTGGCACCTTTGGTGGCTGGGGGTTGGGCTCAATGGGGTTTTGGGTCGATCCTGAACGCGAGGTGACGTTTGTCGCCTTAACGTCTGGTGTGATGGAACGAATACGTAACCTGATCCGCTTCCAAGTGATCGGCGATATGGTGCTGTCTTCCCTAGTAGAAAATTAATTGAGCAGTCTACAAACATGAATAATGATTCGATTACCGTATTCAAGGGCGATACCAGTCGCTTGAAAAATGTTATTCCGATACAAGAAAGGGTCGAGCCGACGTTTTACCAAAAGGAGGTTGGGCGAATTTTTAAAAAGGCTTGGCTAATTGTTGGTAGTGCTGAAGATCTTATTGAAGTCGGTAGTTACAAGGTTGTCGACGTACCTCCGCTCAAGGCCTCCTTGCTGATTGTGCGTTCTGACGATAATCAAATCAGGGTTTTTCATAATGTCTGTCGACATCGTGGCGATAAACTGGTTCATGATGAGCATGGCTGTAAAAAATCGTTCACTTGTCGCTTTCACGCATGGACATTTTCTAATAGCGGCAACTTGACGGGAGTTACCGACTCAACTCAGTTCAAAGGGCTTGACAAAGAAAAAATGAGCCTGGTTGAGGTGCAGTCTGAGGTTTGGGAAAACATTGTTTTTGTAAATTTTGATAAAAATCCCAGTCAAACATTAAAAGAGTGGTTGGGTCCAATTTACGATCAATACAATGGATTTTCTGCGAATCGAATAAAAATTGCTGATCATCGTGTTGTGCTCAACACAAATTGGAATCTTGCCGTGAATGCCTTTTGTGAGGGTTATCACAATTTGTATATTCATAAAAATACAGTACCTGATTATCAAGGAGGTAAGACGAATCCCAAGAGGCATCGTGCTTATCTTGAAGTTGGTGAGCACTTTGCGCGTTATTCGGCCCATGGCAATCCAAACCACCAGGCCACACCTGCCGAGGGACTTTTGTTTCGACACTCCAAGCCAATGTTTCCGGCCTTTACGCACTTCAATATGGAAGATCTGCCACCTGGCGTCAATCCCTCAAGATTTGCCCAATGGGCCTTCGATATTATGCATGTGGTGCCAAATTTTGTAATCGGTCCCCAGGCGAATACTCATTCAATAATGTATTTTTGGCCAATTGATCATGATAAGACCGATGTGCGTGTGATGCGCTTTGGCTTTAAATCAGATCGCCCGTCAGATCGTATTGCCCAAGCCCACTCGATTACGCGTGGAAGAGAAGTCTTGCGTGAAGACTTGGCTACGATGGAGACTAATTATCAAGGCGTTGTGAGTGGAGGTATTCCATATCTATTCTTATCTGAGCAAGAGCAACTGATTCAGAATCACTACAGAGCAGCAGATGATTTGCTGCGGGACAATGGAAATCAATCGTAATGACAAGTCTACCGTTAAAGTTTTCCGACTTAGAAATATTCGTTTCGGATTGGGCTCTAAAGTCAGAAGCCGCGCGATTTCAGAAGCTGCATCAAGTAACGTTGCCACAA
>CAIZGG010000278.1 GCA_903932425.1 uncultured beta proteobacterium
CGAAACTTGACATACAGATCTTATCTTTGCAAAACGTTGCAAAAAAATACCCGCGTCTAAGTCAAAACATCACAAAGCTGCGATCGTATTGGCTAAAAAATCAACCCGCCAGTTGCTGTCGCCCACCGCTTGTCCGTGGGCGTCATACCGTTTTTCATAAAACAAGGCGTAGCCCTGACGATGTTGCAAAATAATGGTTGTGCAGCGCGTGCCATAGCGCTCGTTTTTAATAAACGGGCTGCCAAGTAATTTTTCGCGATCAAGGCCAACGCCAGTGTCAGGGAGCTCGTGCTCAGCGGCGCGAACGGTATCCTGAAAAATTTCAAACAAGCGGGCAGGGTCGGGGTGCTGAGTATCGGCCAAATGCTCAGATACGCTACGTTGCGTACGAAGCAGTTTAGGCCAAGGCGTATTAAACGTGGCGTTTGAGACGCCACTGACACCATCGGGTACCTTAAACGGTGCCGCAATCAAACGATTTGAGTAGTACCACAAGCCACTTTGATCACCGACCAATAAGTTAAAGCCGTTATAAGGCGCACTGTGTTGTCGCAGCGTTTGCAGATATTGTTGCGCCGACTGCTCTTGACGTAAATACTGCTCTGCCAGCTGGCCGCGCGACGGAGCCTGATCATCGCGCATGCCCGTTTCGCGAAAGTTTGTGAGTAAGGCGATACGTCCGGCAGTCGTCAAACCAAGCCAAGTGCCGCCCGCCTGTAAATCCCGGCCTGCTAACACAGACGGCGCATCGACCCAAGGCTGCGCAGCGTCGGTTGGACGTACGTGCAATTCATCGCGATTCGCCACAACAATCAGTGGCCAATCAGACAAAATATTTTGCGCAAAAATAGCTAAACACATGGCACAACTATGCTCCGTTTGAACGCCGGTGCAGTGGTGCAAGGTTGACCAAAATCACCCCCACCAGTGTGCCCGCTTGCCAGGGCCCATGCCACAGCGCTAGTTTGCGATCGTTCATATGGCAGCAATTTTAGTAGAAATGGAGCAAAGCGCCTGACCCTTAGGCAACTCAGGTTTAAGAGCGGTCAGGCGCCTGCAGAGCCGCTGTTAAAATAGCCCCTTATCTGTTGATTCAACACACTCCTTGCCATGACACTTGCTGCACCCTCAAATACCGCTTCACTCGCCGATTGGCTCAGTTACCTTGAGCAACTTCATCCAAGTGCGATTGATATGGGGCTTGAGCGTGTGCGCGAAGTCGCAGCCCGCTTACCACTTCAAACCAACGCCCTTAAAATCGTCGTAGGCGGCACCAATGGTAAAGGCTCGACCTGTGCCATGCTCGAAGCGATTTTGCTCGCGGCAGGCTATCGAGTAGGCCTCTACACCTCGCCGCATTTGGTCAACTTTAACGAACGTGCGCGCCTGAACGGTGAAATCGCTTCTGACGCCGAGTTTGTTCGCTATTTCAGCATGGTTGAAGCCGCGCGTCAGGGTGTATCGCTCACGTATTTTGAATATTCAACACTGGCAACGCTAGCAATGTTTGCTGCCGCCTCGCTTGATGTCATGGTGCTTGAGGTGGGCTTGGGTGGTCGCCTGGATGCAGTCAATATCGTAGAGGCGGATTGCTCAATTATCACGAGCGTCGATATCGATCATGTTGACTGGCTTGGCGATACACGCGAAAAAATTGGCCTTGAAAAAGCGCACATCTATCGCAGCGGCCGCCCAGCGATTTGCAGTGACCCTGCGCCACCTCAATCCCTGCTTGATTACGCTCAAACAATTGGTTCTGATCTTTGGCTGTTCGGTCGAGACTTTAATTATTCGGGTGATCGCCAGCAATGGGCGTTTGCCGGTCGCCAGCAGCGGCGCAACGCCTTGGCCTATCCAGCGCTGCGTGGCGCCAATCAACTGCTCAACGCTTCAGGTGCCCTGGCTGCCCTCGAGGCGCTACGCGAGCGTTTAGCGATCCCCCAGCAGGCCGTACGTCTGGGGCTGCTGCAGGCGTCTTTGCCCGGTCGTTTTCAGATTTTGCCGGGTCAGCCAACAGTCATTCTTGATGTGGCCCACAACCCACATGCCGCGGCGGTTCTTGAAAAAAACCTCGGTAACATGGGCTTTCACCCCTACACCTATGCTGTGTTTGGAATGTTGGCTGACAAGGATATCGCCGCAGTGGTTAAACATATGGCGCCGCGCATTGATCATTGGTTCTGTGCCGGCTTACCGGGCGCGCGGGCTTTGTCGGCAGAGCAGTTGGCAGCCAAGGTCAAAGAGGGGATCGCGGGCAATCAAAAGCCCGGTGAGGCCGAAGTTGCCGTCAGCACCTTCCCATCGGTCGCCGAGGCACTTGCGGCGGCCCACAAACTAAGTAAGCCGGATGATAGAATCATCGTATTCGGATCGTTTCTGACCGTCGCAGGGGCATTGCAAGCGAGCGGACGGTCGGCATAAACGTTTTTCGCCAGTATCAGGCGCTTTTCGGGTCTGTCTTTTTTTTGAGTCAGGGTGTTTCGATCAATGGGACTGTTTTCCAGAAAAGATAGTGCGGCACCGCGTAAGCCTCCGGGTAAGGTGCGCCCGTCTGTGTCCAGCGAGGCCCAGGCGGCCGACCTCCGCGTTCGAGCACGCCGCCGCTTAGCGGGTGCTGTGGCTTTAGTGTTGGCTGCTGTCGTAGTCTTGCCAATGCTGCTTGACTCTGAGCCCGCGCGCGTTTCAAGCAAAATTCCAATCAAAATCCCTGATCGCAATTCACCTTTTCAACCGAATCTAAGCGAGCCTGTTGCACTCAGCAACGCGCCGACTGCGCCAGGTGCCTCTGCCGCACCCGCTAACACGGTGGCCACACCGCCCGTTGAGCCACCCGCGGTTGTCACAGCCCCGCCAACCAAACCTGAACCCAAGCCACGCGTCGATCCTCCCGCCACTCCTAATAAAGTTGACGCGCCTAAACCAGCGCCTAGCCCGGCCCCTAACAGTCGTTCAGACGATGGCGCTCGTGCGGTGGCTCTGCTTGAAGGTCGACCAACGGCTGAGTCTTCGAGCCCGCCCGGTACGGTTACAACACCCAAAGCGCCAACGCGTGGCAATTTCGTTGTGCAAGCCGTGTCTCTTGATGTCTCGGCTGACGCTCAGGCTCAAAAAAGTAAATTATTGGCCGCAGGCGTAGGTAACGCCTTTGTTGATGGGCCGGTCGATGTCGGGGGCAAGGCAAGATACCGCGTACGGGTAGGGCCGTTTCCCTCACGAGAAGCCGCGCAGGCTGCACAGACTCGTCTGCGCACGCTTGGGTTTGACGGCGCCTTTATTGCAACGCAGTGACTGGGTTTGATTTTGTTTTGTTAGGTGTACTGGGCGTTTCGGCCGTATTGGGCCTGATTCGTGGTCTGCTCAAAGAAGTCTTGTCGCTCGCGGCCTACGCTTTTGCGTTTGTCGCTGCCATTTGGTGGGGGCCTCGGGTCTCTGACTGGCTTACAAGCTGGATCACCCAGTCGTTTTTGCGTATGACTGTAGCGTATATCGGTGTCTTTATCGCCGTTTTATTGTCGATTGGCATGATCAATATGGCGTTGTCGGCGCTGATCGATAAAACGGGCTTAACGCCGGCAGATCATGGTTTAGGTGCTGTCTTTGGCTTGGCCAGAGGCATTTTGTTTGTGCTGATTTTAGTGACGCTGGCTGGATTTACACCATTACCCGACGAGCCGTGGTGGAAGAACGCCATGTTTTCGAAGCAAGTGGTTGGGGTAGTTCAACAGATTAAGTCGCGTGTGCCAGAACCCTTACGCGCCTGGCTGCCTTACTGAGTACAACAGAATTTAGACGTGGTTTAACGGTTAACAGGAAAGTACATGTGCGGAATTGTTGGTGTGATTGGTCGTGGCCCTGTCAATCAGCTTCTATATGACAGCTTGCTGCTGTTGCAGCATCGTGGTCAAGACGCCGCAGGCATCGCGACCTCAAACGGCAATCATTTCAACATGTACAAGGCTCATGGTCTGGTACGTGATGTGTTTCGTACGCGCAATATGCGCTCGCTGCCTGGTACAACCGGTATTGGTCAGGTACGTTATCCAACCGCAGGTTCTTCAGATAGCGTCGAAGAGGCACAACCTTTTTATGTGAATGCCCCCTTTGGCATTACCTTTGCCCACAATGGCAATCTGACAAATTGGCGCGAGTTGCGTGTATCGCTGTTCACGAACGACCAGCGCCACATCAATACCAATTCAGACTCAGAGGTGCTGCTAAACGTACTGGCGCATGAACTGCAGCGTGCGGCTAACGGCGTCTCTCTTGACGAGTCAGCAATTTTTCGGGCGGTCAAAGCAGTCCATCAACGGGTAAAAGGTGCGTACGCGGTTGTCGCACAAATCGCAGGGTATGGATTGCTAGCATTTCGCGACCCACACGGGGTTCGCCCTTTGTGTATTGGTCGCTTTGATACCGCGCAAGGCCCAGAGTGGATGGTCGCTTCTGAGTCTGTGGCACTTGAAGGCTCGGGTTTTCAGTTTGTGCGCGATGTGTTACCAGGCGAGGCTGTGTTCATTTCGCTTGATGGCAAATTTAGCAGCGAGCTCTGTACGCAAGGGGCAGTGCACGCTCCCTGTATTTTCGAATACGTTTATTTTGCTCGCCCAGATTCAGTCTTAGATGGTGTGTCGGTTTATGGCTCGCGCTTAAAAATGGGTGAGTATTTAGCCGATAAATTAGCGCGTACTTTGCGCTTAGGCGATATCGATGTCGTGATGCCTATTCCTGATTCGTCGCGGCCTTCAGCGATGCAGCTGGCTGATCGTCTTGGTCTAAGCTATCGTGAAGGACTCATCAAAAATCGTTATGTCGGCCGAACATTTATTATGCCCGGCCAGGCTGTACGCAAAAAATCAGTGCGCCAAAAACTCAATACCATTGGCATGGAGTTCAAAGGCAAGAATGTATTGCTCGTTGATGATTCAATCGTACGCGGTACAACCAGCCGTGAGATCGTCGAGATGGCACGCTCAGCGGGCGCCAACAAAGTGTATATGGCCTCAGCGGCACCGCCAGTGCGTTATCAAAATGTGTACGGTATCGATATGCCAACTCAGCAAGAGCTGATTGCTACCGGGCGTGACGAACAAGAGATTGCCAAAATCATCGGCGCTGATGCTCTTGTTTATCAAGATATTGATTCAATGCAAAAGTCGGTGTCAGATCTCAATCCCGCACTGACGCATTTTGATACTTCGTGCTTTACGGGTGAGTATGTGACGGGCGACATTACCCCCGAGTACCTCGAGCGCTTAGGCCTCACGCGTCAAGCCGTGCGCGAAGAGCAAAATGGCCTATTGTTTAACATGGGCTTAGCAGCCGAAGATCAATAGTTTTATGGCCTAGCCAAAGTCTGACAAAACCGTTCGCTTCGGTTTTGTCAGGATGTTTGATCTGAGTGGGTGGCGCTTAGTCTCTCTGGCGGCGAAAACCGTTGATAATGAACGCGATCAGCAGGCCCAGAAAGGCAAACAGCAGCAGGCTCCAGTAAGCGTACTCTAGCCCAAAGACCTTGACCCGGGCCTCCATACAGCTGGCATAAATACCGAACAATGCCGGGATCGCTGTTTCAAGCCCTGTCTGTGTCATCAACAAATCAGCAAGCGTCTGAGCGCATGAAAATGACTGAGACGCGACCTGCGCTTGAAACCATGCCGCTAACACACCAGCAATGGCAAGACTCAAACTTAGCATCGCACAGGTCAGGCGGGCGATGAGTCCTTGGCTAGTAGCGCCAAGCGCAGCGATGACGGCTAACACCAGGTAGATCAGGCGTTGAAAGACGCACCAAGCACAAGGCTGCATATCAAAGGCGTGTTGTGACAGTAACGCAATGCCAACCCCCGCCGCACAGAGTAATGCAATCAACCACCAGATTTTTTTTTCAAGCAGCACGGCGTTCAACCTGAGTTAATGCATCGAGCATGGCACGCTCAAATTGCCGTTGAGTGCGCGGCTGTAAGAGTGTTTCTCCGCTTACAACAAAAACGTCCTCAACGCGATCGCCCAAGGTCATAACTTTGGCTGTTTGCAGATTAATGCTGTAAGTCACAAAGACCTGTGCAATATCACCCAACAGGCCCGGCCGGTCAGTGGCGACAATCTCTAAGCGCCAGTTTTGACTACCTTCATCGGGGTGCAAGGTGACCAAAGGCGGGATCGGAAACGCACGCGACAGGCGCGAAGGACGAGCGATCGCATTGCGGGTCGCGAGCGCACTTGAAGGTACGCTATTAAGGTGTGTCTCAAGCTCGTGCTCAATCAGCGTGGCTAAGGTGCGCAATTCTTCGTCGCCCTCGGCGGGCAATATGATGAAACTGTCGAGCGCATAGCCACGGCGAGTTGTGTGAATGCGCGCATCAAGAATACTCAAGCCGCGGCTGCCGAAAAACCCGCAGATACGCGCAAACAGGTCTGAGGCGTCTTTGGTATAGACCATCACCTGTAGCCCTTCAGCACCTTCGGTTGGACGTGCTTTGACGATCGCCTGCTCGGGCGCGACGCGGTAGTACAGGTGGCGAGTATGCCAAGCGATGTCTGAAGCTTCGTGGCGTAAAAAGTAGGCGACATCCAGTTGTTGCCAAAAAGCCTCGCGCGTATCGTCACGCAAACCAGCCAAACGTGTTAACCCCGCGGCCTGCTCCATCCGTTGCCGCAGAACAGTATTTGTGTCATCGACCGTGCCGCCCAGCGTTGCCCGGGTCAAATCGTAGAGATTCTCAAGCAACTTACCTTTCCAGGTGTTCCAGACTTTCGGGCTTGTTCCGCGAATGTCAGCAACAGTTAACAGATAAAGCGCTTGCAAGTTACGCAAGGTCTTGACGTGCGCAGCAAAGTCGATGACCACTTGCGGGTCGGATAAATCTTTTTTCTGGGCGACCTGAGACATCAGTAAATGGCTGTCTACCAAAAATACCAGAAGCTCTGTATCTTCGCGATTGAGATCGTGCGATTTTGCAAAGCGTTTGACCTCGACTGCGCCCAGTGTTGAGTGGTCTCCACCTCGCCCCTTGGCGATATCGTGAAACAGCGCGGCTACGTACAACAGCCAATGCCGTGCGAAACCCGCAGTGAGCTTGCTGGCTAAAGGATATTCTTGCGCATGCTCGGGCATCGTAAAGCGTCGCAGATTGCGGATCACCGCAAGCGTATGCTGATCAACGGTATAAACGTGAAACAGATCGTGCTGCATTTGCCCAACGACACGTCTAAAGACAGGCAAATAGCGCGGCAAAATATTCAGCATCGTCATGCGTCGTAGTGCATGCACAATGCCATGCGGCTGCTGCAAAATTTGAAGAAAAATCTTTTTATTTTCTGGATTGCGTCTGAAGGTGGCGTTGATCCGATCGCGGGCGCGCCAGATCGCACGCAGTGCCCGACCTGATAATTCATTGAGTTCAGGATGTTGCTGCAATACTAAAAACACGTTTAGTAATTGACTTGGGTTTTTTTCAAAGAGCAAATCGTCTTTGATATCTAGACGATTATGTCTTGATACATAGTGCTCGTCTAATTCGCGAATGTCGGCTTCTTGAAGGACAAACAGCCGCTCATCAATGTTTTGTACTAAGAGTGTGTTCAATTGGGTGACTAACCGCGCTGCCCAATAATAGCGCTGCATTAAGAGTTCGCTGGCGCGCCGTGTAGCCGTTGCGGTGATGCCGTAGGCTTGCGCCAACCCATGTTGCAGATCAAATAGCAGGCGGTCTTCACGCCGATTGACTAAAAGATGCAGCTCGATGCGTACACGTTTGAACGCCTGCTCTGCGCGTTTCAGGTCTCGTGCCTCGGCGCTCGTCAGGAGACCCGCGCGGGCAATCGCTTGCCAGCTGGCGCCAAAGCCCGCGGCCCTCGTCATCCACATAATCACTTGAAGATCGCGCAAGCCACCGGGTGATTCTTTGCAGTTTGGCTCAAGCGAGTAGGGCGTGTCTTGGTGTCGAGCATGACGCTGTTGCATCTCGGCACGCTTACCCCGAAAAAACTGTCGCGGATCAAGCCGCTCAGTCATTGTTTTTTCAAAAAGCTTTGCCAGCGTTTTGCTGCCAGCGATCCAGCGGCTTTCAAGCAAAGAGGTTTCGACAGTAATGTCGGCGTTGGCCTCTTTCACGCACTGCTCGATGGTTCTGACGCTGTAACCTGGCTCGAGGCCGATATCCCACATGGCAGCAACTAAGCCGCTGAGGTTTGCTTCGCTTTGCGCGTCGAGTTCGTGCTTCAAAATGATTAGCAGGTCGACGTCTGAAAAGGGATAGAGCTCACCGCGACCATAGCCACCGACCGCAGCAAGCGTCGCCCCTTTGGGTAGTGGAAAGAGTTCGAGAAGCTGCCTGAGCGCCTGGTCTGCACAGCGGCATAGCGCGGCAAGCAATGCGTCGGGCCGGACTGTCTGGCGATAGTGCTCAATCGCGGCCTGACGGCCGCTTTGCAACTGAGCACGGATGGCGGCGATGGCGGTCACGTCAGTCATGACGTTAGCCTTCAGGCGGCGATCAGGGCAGGTGGTGCAGGCATGCCCTCAGAGATTGTCAGTACCTCGTAGCCCGTATCCGTGACTAAGATGGTGTGTTCCCACTGAGCCGACAAGCTGTGATCGCGGGTCACAACGGTCCAACCATCGGCGAGTTGTCGAATTTCACGACGCCCAGCGTTGATCATCGGTTCAATCGTAAAAATCAAACCCGGCTCGAGTTTTTCGCCTGTACCCGGCCGCCCATAGTGCAAGATTTGAGGATCTTGATGGAAACGTTTGCCAATGCCATGCCCGCAAAACTCACGGACCACCGAAAACCCTTGTTTTTCAGCATGTTTTTGAATGGCATTGCCAATATCACCTAAGGTGTTGCCTGGTTTGACTTGTTTAATCCCGAGCCACATGCATTCGTAAGTGACATCGGCCAAGCGTTTGGCCAAAATTGAAGGTTCGCCGACATAGTACATACGACTGGTGTCACCAAACCAGCCATCTTTGATGATGGTGACGTCAATGTTGAGCACATCGCCATTTTTAAGCACCCGGTCGCCCGGGACGCCGTGACAAACCTGATGATTCACCGAGGTGCAGATTGCCCCTGGAAAAGGCGGATAGCCCGGGGGGGCATACCCGACGGTGGCAGAGGTGACCTTGAGTTCTTGCGTTAAATATTGCAGGCAAAGTTGATCAAGCTGGCCCGTGGTAACGCCGGCCTTGACGTGTGGCGTAATAAAATCAAGCACTTTTGCGGCGTCGCGACAGGCGGCACGCATTAGATCTAAATCGGCTGGATTGGTGACTAGTGCCATGGCTACTTGAATGAAAGTGGTGAAAGATAGTAGAATTATAGGCTTACTGCGTTTTGGGTTTGTATAAAACCTCTCAATTTTAGTAAGTGTATTAATTAAGCTCAAAGGCGTGTGCTGTTTGGCGTGCCTTAGAAATTTATTGTTAACCACCGATCATGGTTTTTGACGGTTTATTGCCTGCAACTTTCAATGGTTGCTGTGCGGTTTACCTTCAAGAGTCAGATCAAATCGCGTGTTGCGTCACCAGGGTGCTGTTCTTCTTTTGAAGCAGTGCAGGCGCAATGCAAGACTTAACCCTCGGAGCCTTAAATCATGTCGTTAATGCGTGAAATGTTAGAAGCGGGTGTGCACTTCGGTCACCAAACCCGTTACTGGAATCC
>CAIZGG010000279.1 GCA_903932425.1 uncultured beta proteobacterium
AATAACGATCGTGGGTCACGCCCACCACGGTGCCGGGAAACTTAGACAAGAACTGCTCAAGCCACTCAACGCTTTCAGCGTCTAAGTGGTTGGTAGGCTCGTCAAGCAGCAACATGTCGGGCTTAGACAGCAACAAGCGGCACAGGGCAACACGGCGTTTTTCACCGCCCGACAGTTTGCCCACGTTGGCATCCCAAGGTGGCAAGCGCAAGGCATCAGCTGCGATTTCCATCTGAGTTTCGATATCGTCTGAGCCGCTTGACGCTGCAGCAGAGATAATCGCCTCAAGGTCAGCCTGCTCAGCAGCCAGCGCGTCAAAATCGGCATCGGGCTCGGCGTAGGCTGCATACACAGCATCTAAACGCTTGCGGGCTGCAACGACTGCACCTAAGCCTTCTTCAACCGCTTCGCGCACGGTATGCTCTGGATTGAGCTTGGGCTCTTGTTCAAGATACCCAATGTTGAGCCCAGGCATCGGTACGGCTTCGCCCTCAATCTCTTTATCGACACCGGCCATAATCTTGAGCAAGGTCGATTTTCCCGATCCGTTTGTACCCAGTACGCCAATTTTGGCGCCTGGAAAAAACGATAACGAAATATCGCGCAAAATCTGACGCTTCGGGGGCACGGTCTTGCCGACGCGGTGCATGGTGTATACGTACTGGGCCATTTGGTCTGTCGCTCTAGTGAAAACAATCAATGGCGCCTATTGTAGAGCTTGGGGCGAGGCTTGG
Source organism: uncultured beta proteobacterium (assembly GCA_903932425.1). Taxonomy (GTDB): domain Bacteria; phylum Pseudomonadota; class Gammaproteobacteria; order Burkholderiales; family Burkholderiaceae_B; genus Zwartia. The sequence continues at coordinate 735 of CAIZGG010000279.1, forward strand.
GGGCGGGCTCGGCCAAACGCGCTTGCGGCTATGATGGCGATTAGCAAGGTTTTACGCCCTGTTCGAACAAATTATCTTTAACTTTTGCCCCGTTTGGGACCTACCCACGATGACCACACCTGACTTGACCCTGCGCTTTACCGAACAAGAACTCTTGATGCTAGGCAAGACCGCAGATGGCTTAAGTGCCTATATGGGTAAGTCTGTGCTGGCCGAAGTTGGGCTGGATGAGGAGGCCGAGTGGGTGATTTTTGCGATTCCGCTAGGCGTCGACGAAAAGCCTGACGAAACGGCCATGCATGTGCAAATGGGCGGCCCCAACGCGCGGTTTGTGGGCGGGCGAGGCGGGCTCGATCTTGATACCGAGGTCTACGACTGCCAATACCTGTGGTCCATACAGATTACTGAAGACCCAGAAGCTCGTTTTGTGCGCTTGGATCACAACGGCGACGAGTTTGATTTTTCGAATGAACTGGCTGAACTGCTGCCTTTTGAATTATCTGATGAAGAACTACCAGACCCTGACCTTGAGCTACTTGAAGACTTAGGTGATGATGAGTTGGATGATGTGGGGTTTGAAGGCGACGCGGGCGACTTGAAACCGCCTAAGGGGCCTTTGCACTAGCCCATCTCCCAGCCCTGCACCACTCCATGACATGCGACTTGGATGCCTTTGAAGTTTTGCATAACAGGGGCTTCGGTTTTGCACTGCTCGCGCGCATGCGGGCAGCGTGGATGGAAGGTGCAACCTGAGGGTGGGTTCAGAGGGTTGGGTACCTCGCCTGCAACGGGCGTGCGTGCTTTGCCCTGGCCAGTGAGATCAGGGATCGCCGCGAGCAACAGGCGGGTATAAGGATGCTGGGGCCTAGCAAACAAGGCGTCGCGATCAGCGATTTCTACGATACGCCCCAGATACATGACACCTACGCGATCCGCCACGTGATGCACGACTGCCAAGTTGTGAGAAATGAACAGATAAGTCAGACCAAGCCTGCGTTGTAGGTCTTTCATGATGTTCAGAACCTGTGCCTGCACCGATACATCAAGCGCCGAGGTCGGTTCATCACACACTAAAAACTCAGGGTTGACAGCAAGCGCGCGTGCAATCGAGATGCGCTGACGCTGCCCGCCTGAGAACTGGTGCGGGTACCGGCTTTGATCGCTGGGATGCAGGCCAACTTGAGTCAATAACGCACCGACACGTTCGTCGCGCTCAGCAGCAGTCAGTTGGGTATGCGCCAGCATAGGTTCGGCGATGATGCGGCCGACTCGCCAGCGCGGGTTCAAGCTTGCATACGGATCCTGAAAAATCATTTGCAAGCGCTTGCGTAACGCCAAGCCTTTGCGCCCTTGCATGTTTGATAAAGGCTGGCCATCAAACGTAATCGAGCCATGTGTCAATGGATACAAGCCCACCAGCAGGCGGGCAATGGTTGATTTGCCACAACCAGATTCGCCAAC
>CAIZGG010000280.1 GCA_903932425.1 uncultured beta proteobacterium
CCGGCATCGTCTACGGCGGAACCGGCGAACCCATGCCGATCGAGCTCGACCACAACGCCTTGTGGCACGCCATCAAAAAAGAGGCTTTCCACGCCTCGATTCTGGACATGGAGCTGAACGGCAACACCAGCAAAGTGCTGCTGCGGGATCTGCAAATGCACCCCTTCAAGCAGCTGATCCTGCATGCTGACTTTCAGCGCGTGGATGCAAATCAGAAACTGCATACTAAAGTGCCGTTGCACTTTACCAATGCTGACGTTTCGCCTGCGGTCAAGCTCAGTGCAGCGATTATTTCGCATCTGTTTACTGAAATAGAAATTGCTTGCTTGCCAGCTGATTTACCCCAATTCATTGAAGTTGATTTGACGAACTTGGTGGCGGGCTCATCGATTCATTTGGCAGACATCACAATGCCTAAAGGCGTGACTTATGTCGCGCATCGTGGCGATGTGAATCCTGTGTTGGCAACCGCCTTGGTTAAAGGTGGTCCAAGTGACGACGCTGATGCGGACAAGCCTGCCGCGGGTGGCGCTCCTGCAGCTCCCGCCGCTTAAGCTTCTGTGGCACGACTTGCTTGGCAGTCTGAGTACTTTGCCAAGCATTTCTAACAAAAGCCCTATCCACGCTTTGCGCGGGTGGGGCTTTTGCTTTCTAATGCAGGCATGTCGATACCAATCAAACTGATCGTTGGTCTGGGGAACCCTGGCCTTGAATACGCTAAAACCCGTCACAACGCCGGCTTCTGGCTCGTAGACGCTATTGCAAACGATTTGAAAAGTAGCTTTACTGCCGAAAAAGCGTTTTTCGGAATGGTCGCTAAAACGCGTATTGCGAACGACCAGATTTTTTTAGCGAAGCCTCAAACCTTTATGAATCGCTCGGGGCAGTGCGTTGGGTCGCTGGCACGGTTTTATAAACTCGTCCCAGAAAATATCTTGGTGTTGCATGACGAGCTTGACCTCATGCCGGGCCAGGTCAAGGTCAAACAAGGCGGTGGTCACGCCGGTCATAATGGGCTGCGTGATATTGAAGCGGTGCTCGGTAGTGCGAACTTTTGGCGTTTGCGGCTAGGGATTGGTCACCCTCGTACCTTGTCGCTGACGCAAGAAGTCGCAGATTTCGTTTTGCACGCGCCGCGCCGTGAAGACCAAGAGGCGATTGATGCCTGCGTCACCCGTTGCCGCGCCGTGATTCCCTTGTTTTTAGTGGGCGATTTTGGCAAGGCGACTGGGCAATTGCACCGTGACAATCTCGCATGACGCCTGTGCGGTTTCGTCACGAATTTAAGTGTTTCTTGTCGTTTGTTTGGCGCCCGAACTTGACGCGCCACGTGCCTCGCTCGACTGCGCTCACGGGCTGGCCTGCTGACTGGTGGCCGAATATCTCCTTAGCGCGTTTGCTGGCTTGGGCTGCGACACTATGGTGTTTAAATCTGTTGGTGTTAGGGCCCGTCGTACTGGCGGTGTTTGAGCTAAGCGGTGCGACCCATCGTATCAACGTAAACGATCTGCCGTGGTTGCAGGCGATTCTGTGGGCACCCCTAGTCGAAGAGTTGTTATTCAGATTCTCGTTACGTCGGCCCGTGATGGCGCTTGGACTGATCCCGTTGCTAGTGATTGTGCTGTTAAACGGTCTGGCTTGGTGGGCGAACAGTTTGCTTGCGTTAACGATCGCGCTCCTATGGTGGGTCAGCGCCCGCACCGTCGCGCCGCGAGCTCTAGGCTATCAATGGCTGCGTCGCTATCGACGTGCCTTTCCTTTCGTGATGCATCTATCTGTGCTGGGCTTTGCCGCCTTACATATCAAGAACTTTGTCTTCGTTGAGGTTGAGTGGTGGATGATGGTGGTGTTGGTGACGCCACAATGGGTGACCGGTTTAGTCTTGAGTTGGGTTCGGCTGCAACGCGGTGTGGGCGCTTCAATCCTACTGCATAGTTTTTTCAACGCCGGCCCGTTGTCGGTGGTGTGGGTGGCGCTACAAATGATGGGCGACGGCTAAAGAGCGCGAAGCATAAAACTGCCTCGGACGTCTAAGACAGTTTTTCGTATTCTTGCCGTAATTGGCGTTTGAGCACTTTGCCGATTTCATTGCGAGGCAGGGTGTCGACAAAGAGCAGATCCGCCAAGCGTTGTGTTTTGCCGAGACGTGCATTGACCCAACTGCGCAAGGCCTCACGGGTGATGGTGGCCCCCGGGTGCAATACGACATAACCGACCGGTGTTTCGCCCCAGGCTGTTGAGGCAACGCCAACGACCGCCGATTCAAACACCTCGGGATGCTGCTCAAGTTCTGCCTCAAGGTCGCTTGGATAAATGTTAAAGCCACCCGAAATCACCATGTCTTTTTTACGGTCTGACAAGATGACGAAGCCCTCTGCGTCAAAGCGTCCGATGTCTCCGGTGCGAATAAAGCGTTTACCGGTTGGGTCAAACCATTCGCTCTCGCGGGTTTTTTCAGGTAAGCCGTAATAGCCTTTCATCATGGCAGTGGTGCTGCCGACGATTTCACCTGTGTGACCGGGTGGCACTTCGACCCCGTGGTCATCAATCAAGCGTAGATCGTGCCCGGGCGAGGGCTGGCCAATGGTATGCAGTTTGTCGGGATGTAAATGCGCCTTGAGTTCGCAACGTACGCCGCCTTCTGTCATGCCGTACACATCATTGAGCTCGCCCGGCCAACGCCGCAAGACCTCGGCTTTGAGCGCCGCACTAAAGGGTGCGCTCGTTGAGCCCTTCACGCGTAGCGCAGATAAATCATAGTCATCAAATGTGGGCGTATCCATCAGGCGCTGATATTGCACCGGCACGAGGACCGTGTGCGTGGCGCGATGTTGGACCGCGAGTTCAAGGTACTTGCGTGTATCGAATTTTGTCATCAGGATTGCGCTAGCACCTAAGGCCAACCCGGGTAAAAGCGGGACAAGGGTTGTATTGGAATAAAGCGGGGTTGCTAGCAACAGCACAGTCTTAAAGCCCAAGCCATTCGCGCAAGCGCGTTGCGTTTGCGACCAACGCATCGAGCAGGGCTGCACAATGCCTTTTGGCACGCCAGTCGTGCCAGACGAATAAATCAGATTGAACGCACGGTCAGGGTCTTGCGCGACCGGGCTAGGGTGCGCCTCAGTGCCCAACCACTGTGACCATGCGGCAGGGGGCGTTGGTTGTGTTTGATCCAGCCAGATTTTTTTTAACGATACGGGTGCGTGACCTGCAGGCACGTTCGGCGCTATGCCCTCAAGCCGACACGCTGTGGCGCCGGGCGGATCAAGAAAGAACCA
>CAIZGG010000281.1 GCA_903932425.1 uncultured beta proteobacterium
AGGAGCATCCCGCTTTTCGGCGGGCTTTTTACGCGATGCGTCGTCTGACCAAGTCGAGGCAATTTGCCCAGATTTCAGTACCTTTTTACCCGCCGCATCAGTGCCTTCTTTTTTAGCAGCCTTGGCAGGTGCACCAGCAGGTTTATGCAAGGTTCCAGATAAGGCGGCTGCGGCTGCAGCTGCATCTGGTTCTGGTGGCTTGACGACTTTTCGTGGCCGATTCAGCATCTCGCGCAAGGCGGCCGCTTCGGCTTCTGAGGCGCGACGAGCCTCGTCACGCACAGCGCCCTCTACGGCAACATGTGCGGGCGCGACGGCGCGACCACGCGTGGGCTTGAACACCTTAGGCGCAGATGCGTCTGCTGGCGCCTCGACGCCCGCCTTTGGGCTATCTGCCGTGACATCAGGAGCTTGCGCAGGTGCATCAACCACAGGGGAAGCTGCCTCGACTGTTGCGGCAACCGAAGGTGGCGACTGTGAATCAGGGGTTGCAACAGGCTCAACTGACGCCGTTGCTGCGGCTGGGGCCTCTTGTGCAGCAGCACCAACAACAGGCACATCTTCAACCTGAGGCACTGGCGCAGCTTGCACTTCAGGGATAGCTGGCACGGCGATCGCGACCACCTCAACCTGCGTCGGCGCAATGACCCGGGTTTCTGCAGGGCTAGTCACCGCATCAGGTGCTTGCGTATCAGGTGTTTGAACCTCGGGGCTTGACAGCGCCGCTGGTTGCTCAGCCTGGATTGCCACGGCATCTGACGTGACTGGCGCGACAATCGCAGCAGGCGCTAAACCCTCTGCACCTTCTGCGACAGGGGCTTCGCCAGTCTCAGTTGCGTCACGTTTGACGAAAGTACGCTTTTTACGCACTTCAACTTGAATCGTACGCGAGCGACCCGCACCATCGGCCTGACGAATCTCAGACGTTTTACGGCGCGTCAGTGTGATCTTCGTGCCTTCTGTTGCACCGTGCGAACGACGCAAGGATTCGAGCAATTTGGCCTTGTCGCTGTCAGTGACACTAGCATCCACCGAAGTTAGGTTCACACCTGCTTCACGCAGTTGTTCTAACAACACGTTGGATGGCATTTTCAGTTCAATGGCGAACTGGGCGACTGTGATACTCGACATTAGGCTCTCTCTTACCTTTTTACAGCGTTACAACTTCAAGCGAAGACAGCAACTAACAATGACTGCTCTTCATACCAACATGCTATTGCGATTACTGCTCGTCAAACCAATGTGCGCGCGCCGCCATAATGAACTGACTTGCGGCAGCCTCGTCCAGGCCAGCCATTTCAACCAGTTCGTCGGTTGCGAGTTCAGCAAGTTCGTCGCGTGTAGTGACACCACCGGCGGCAAGCTTGCTTAACAACTCGGGCGACATGCCCTCAAGCGTCACCAGATCTTGCGCCGTCTCGACACGCTCTTCTTGGGCGATCGCTTCGGTTAACAAGGCATTGCGTGCACGCGTACGAAGAGCTTGAATGGTTTCTTCGTCAAACGACTCAATCTCAAGCAACTCTTGCATCGGGACGTAGGCGATTTCTTCAAGCCCAGTAAAGCCTTCGTCAATCAGAATATCGGCCACTTCTTCGTCGACATCCAGACGGCTCATGAACGTGGAGCGCAACTGAGCACGCTCTTGCTCTTGACGATTTTGACTTTCTTCCGGGGTCATGATGTTGATCTGCCAGCCAGTCAACTCAGAGGCAAGACGAACGTTTTGCCCTTTTGAGCCGATTGCTTTTGGCAGATTCTCTTCATCAACGACCACGTCCATGGCGTGACGGTCTTCGTCAACCACGATCGATTCAACATTGGCAGGCGCTAACGCACCGATCACGAACTCTGCCGGATCTTCAGACCACAACACAATATCGACTTGCTCGCCACCGAGCTCGTTACGCACGGCTGTCACACGCGAACCGCGCATCCCCACGCAGGTACCGATTGGGTCAATACGCTTGTCGTAAGCCACAACAGCAATCTTGGCGCGCACGCCCGGGTCGCGGGCGGCTCCTTTAATCTCGAGCAAACCTTGCTCGATTTCAGGGACTTCATTTTCAAAAAGCTGGCGGATAAAGTCAGGCGCACTGCGCGACAAAATCACCTGCTGACCGCGTGCAGCGCGATCAACTTTCAACACCCAGGCACGCACTCGATCGCCCACGCGAAGATTTTCTTTGGGAATCATTTCGCTGCGCGGCAGGCGCGCTTCGATTTTGCCGGTTTCAACGATCAGATCGCCCTTATCCATGCGTTTGATCGAACCCGAAATAATCGTTTCGCCACGGTCAAGGAAATCATCCAAGATTTGCTCGCGCTCGGCATCGCGAATGCGCTGCAGAATGGCCTGTTTGGCGGCCTGAGCACCAATGCGCCCAAACTCAAGCGGCTCGAGAGCTTCTTCGATGTACTCACCGACTTCAATATCAGCAACGACTTCTTGAGCATCAGACAGCATTTCTTGCTGGTCGGGTTCTTGCAAACCCGCTTCATCAGGCACAACGAGCCAGCGACGATAGCCCTCGTGATCACCAGAGGTGCGGTCTACGGATACGCGGATATCAGCGTCTTCTTTGAAGCGCTTTTTCATGGCAGAAGCCAGCGCGCCCTCAAGAGCGTCAAACACCACATCACGTGGCACGTTTTTTTCACGTGCCAATGCATCTACCAACAGAAGAATTTCGCGACTCATCGCTTTTTGCCCTTGAAATCCAGAACTGGCTCTAACTTGGCACGCTCAACATCAGAAAACACGAACGTGACACGCCGAACTTCGCCCTTTTTTGCCTCAAACTCGATACCGAAGTGTTTGACCACCCCAACGGAACCTGCCGCCTCAGTTGCCACATCAGCGGCAACTAACGCACCCAAAAAAACCTTTTGCCCATCAACAGCTTGCCTAAGCTTGATCTCAACGCGTTCGCCAACGAATCGATCAAAATCAGCCTCAGTCTTTAACGGCCGATCGACCCCGGGCGACCCCACTTCAAGCCTGCGGTAATCGATATTTTCGACCTCGTACACCCGCGACAACTGACGTGAAACCTGCTCGCAATCTTCAACACGCACGCCCTCTGGTCGATCGATCGTGACGCGCAATAAACCAAGCGCTGCCCGTTCGACATCGACAAGTTCGATATCCATTGCGGCCAGAGACTGCTGCGTAAGAGTAAAGAGATCAGCCATACAT
>CAIZGG010000282.1 GCA_903932425.1 uncultured beta proteobacterium
AGCATTGGGATCTGACCGCCCAACAAGTCGGTGAGGGCGATCGAGCCCCCTTTGTAGGGAATATGACGCAGCTGCACCCCAGCCATCGTCTTAAAAATCTCACCAGCCAAGTGCGCCCCACCGCCAGGCCCACTCGAGCCATAATCCAGGCCGTTTGGTTGTGTCTTGATATATGCAATCAGTTCAGTGACCGAGTTGGCGGGCACGGCCGAATTCACAATCAGTAAAAAGGGCGCAATCGCTAAATAGGCAACCGGAACAAAATCCTTCAGAGTGTCATAGGGCAGTTTTTTATACAGGCTCAGATTGATCGCGTGCTGTGTGCCTTGCAGCAATAAGGTATACCCGTCGGGGGACGATTTTGCGACAAGGTCTGAACCGACACTGCCGCTGGCGCCGGCTTTGTTTTCGATAATGGCTTGCTGTCCCCAGGTTTCTGTCAGCTTTTGGCCAAGAATACGGGCGACAACGTCGGTGCCTCCGCCTGGCGGAAATGGCACAACGATACGCACTGCTTTGGTCGGATAGGTCTGGGCAAAGGCCAGGCAGGGGGCGAGTAAAAGAGCTGCGAGTAAGCGTTTCAAGTGAGTCTCCTGGCCCGAGTTTTCCCGAGCTTCTGTTTGAACCTCTACAATACGGCTTTTGTCACAAAATTGGAACCTTTCTTATGTCTGGCCCACTCTCGCACATCAAAGTTCTCGACCTCTCGCGCGTTTTAGCCGCCCCGTGGGCAGCACAAAATTTAGCGGATTTGGGTGCCGAGGTGATCAAGGTTGAGCGTCCGATCAAGGGGGATGACTCGCGCGCCTTTGCACCACCCTTTTTGAAGGATCAAGAGGGCAATGCCACCCGCGAGTCTGCCTATTTTTGCGCAGCCAACCGCGGTAAAAAATCGATCACGATTGATTTGTCAAAGCCAGAAGGGCAGCAGTTGGTGCGTGAGTTAGCAAAGAATGTAGACGTCATCTTTGAAAATTACAAAGTCGGCGATTTAGCGCGCTATGGCCTGGGTTACGAGGATATCAAAGCGATTAACCCCGCGATTATTTATTGTTCGGTGACTGGCTTTGGGCAGACTGGGCCAGAAAAAGACCGTCCGGGTTACGACTTTATGGCCCAAGGCATGGGCGGTTTAATGAGCATCACAGGTGAGCGCGATGATGCGCCTGGTGGTGGCCCACAGCGCGTTGGTGTGCCCATTATCGATTTGACGACTGGGATGTATGCGTCGATTGCTGTATGTGCCGCGATTGCGAATCGCGCGGTGACAGGGCAGGGGCAATGGATTGATGTTTCGTTGCTGGATTCTTGCGTAGCCTTTTTGGCAAATCAGGCAATGAATTATTTTGCAACAGGTGAGTCGCCCAAGTCGATTGGTAACGCTCATCCCAATATCGTTCCCTACCAAACCTTCAAGACCTCAGATGGTGCTTTGATTTTGGCCTGTGGCAATGACAATTTGTTTAAGAAGTTTTGCGAAATTGCTGAATGTACCCATCTGTCTCAAGATCCGCGCTACGCAACCAATGGCGAGCGCGTCAAAAATCGTGCCGAGATCACTGCCATTCTGGACGAGATATTTTTAAAACACACGACCCGCGAATGGGTCAAACTTTTGGATCAGGCAGGTGTTGCAAACGGGCCGATCAATACTGTGGCACAAGTGTTTGAAGAGCCACAGGTTCTGGCGCGTGGCATGAAGATTGAGTTGCCTCATGCTGTGGCAGGTACCGTGCCTTTGGTTGGAAGCCCGATGAAGTTTTCAGGTACACCCATCAAGCACGAGATTCCGCCGCCGGCGTTAGGGCAGCATACGGATGAAATTTTAAGTACAGTGTTGCATAAAAATGCTGAGCAAATATCAGCACTGAAAGCGACAGGAATTGTTTGATTGAATCACGCTACTGCGGCTTTGCCGCGTGCGACAGAATTCAGCTCAAGGCGTTGAGGCGCGACAAGCGCCTAGACTGAAATGATTAAAGATAAAAACGGAGATGTCATGTTCGATGTAATTATTCGTAATGCACAGGTATTTGATGGCTTGGGGAACCCCGGCGTGCGAGCTGATGTGGCGGTAAAAGAGGGGGTCGTGGCCGAGATCGGCGCTGTGACAGGTCAGGCAAAACAAGAGATCGATGCAAAGGGCTTGTCGTTAATGCCAGGCATTGTTGACTTGCATACGCATTTCGATGCTCAGGTAACCTGGGATCGCACAATGTCTCCGTCGCCTGCGCTCGGTGTCACAACCGTTGTGATGGGTAACTGCGGCTTTGGAATCGCACCTTGCCCAGCAGCGCAGCGCGAGACGATGGTTAAAAACTTATCTGTTGTTGAAGGTATGGACTTGACCTCTCTGCTGACAGGGGTCAATTGGGGGTTTGAGACCTTCAAAGAATATATGGACCAGTTGCGTGCCATCAAGCCGTATTTGAACACCGCCGTGTTTGTTGGACATTCGGTTGTGCGGACCGCAGTGATGGGTGAGGCCGGCTCAGAAAACGCTGAGCCCTCACCAGAAGAACTTGAGGCGATGTGTCAACTGGTTCGTGACGCGATGGCCGCGGGTTCAATTGGTTTTGCTTCGTCGTTTTCGCCTAATCATAGTGGCTACGGCGGACGGCCAATGCCTTCGACGATCGCCTCTGAAAAAGAGCTACTCGCGCTGACGGGGGTGTTAGGCGAGACGAACAAGGGTGTATTTATGATGGCAACGGGTTCGCGTGCAACCCCCGAAGTCATGGAAAAAGTTTCAATCAACAGCGGTCGACCCGCGTTTATTTCGACTGTGTTATCGATGTATAACCCTGCGAATCCAGATCTTGCGATCACCTATTACAACAAAGCAGCAGAGATGCGTGCGCGTGGTAATGAGGTCTATATCTTGACAAGCTGTCAGCCACTCTCGTTTGACTTTACCTTGGCTGAGCCTTACCCCTTAATCAGTCACTCGGCTTTTGATGCAATCAAAAATAAGTCGGCCGATGAAATTAAAAAGGTCTACTTAGATCCCGCTTTTCGAAGTGCGTTGCGCGAAAACTTAAAGAATCCCAAAACAGGTATCCTATTTTTAGGTGACTGGAAATATCTTGAAGTCGGTGAAACCGCACTTGCTGAGCATGCAGAGCTTGAAGGTCTCACAATCGAAGCGCTGGGTAAAAAATGGGGTAAAGATCCGCTTGACGCATTTTTTGATTTGTCGGTCAAAGAGAATTTAGAGACTCACTTTACGGGTAAGTTCTTCAATCATATTGACGAGGGGGTAGCGCCCTTGCTCAAACACCCCTCGGCAGTTGTGACGTTATCCGACGCGGGTGCGCATTTGATTTACATGTGCGATGCTGCGTTTGGCCTGCATTTCTTGTCGCATTGGGTTCGCGAGACAGGTTATTTCTCGTTAGAGGAAGGCATCCGTCTGCTCACGAGCGAGGCGGCCGATCGCTTCAAAATCCCTGACCGTGGACGCCTGTTGGTGGGTAGTCCAGCAGATATGTTGCTGTTTGATCCTGCGACCGTGGGCAAGTCAAAAGTCGCAACCTTGAATGACTTGCCTGGTGGTGGCTCAAGAAAGGTCCGCGCAGGGCTTGGCATTCACGGTGTATGGGTCAACGGCTGCCTGGTGCACGATGGCAAAGATTACGTCGAACTCGAGCAAGGTCCAGGCCACGTGTTAGACCGCTTCGATCACTAAGAAAGAACGATGGCAACCACCGCAGCACTCATACAGGTTGCCATCGCACCCACCAAAATCGAACGTAAGCCTAAACTGATGATCTCTGCACGGCGTGCGGGTGCCATTGCGCCCAGGCCACCGATCACAATGCCAAGACTGCCAAAATTTGCGAAGCCGCACAAGACATAGGTCATGATCAGACGGCTGCGGGCAGACAGCGCACCTTCTGGTAATTTGGCTAAGTCCAGGTAGGCAATCATTTCGTTTAGCGCAATCTTGGTCCCTAATAGTTGCCCCGCAACGCTGGCCTCGGCCCAGGGGATGCCAAGCATCCACACAATGGGTTGCATCGGGATCCCTAACAGGCGTTGTAGGGTGAGCGGCGCACCTGCAATACTGGGTAGCAGTGCAAGAACACTATTCGCGAGTGCGACAAGAGCGACTAACACGACCAACATTGCTGCAATGTTTACGACGAGTCGCACGCCATCGCCAGTACCGGTCGCGATCGCATCCATCGTGCTGCCATAAGTCGAGGTCGCGTGAAAAGCTGTTTGCGCGGCAGTCGGATGTTGCGGAACCATGAGCCGGGCGAGCATGATGACGGCGGGTGCGCTGACGACCGAGGAAATGAGCAGATGGCTCGCAGCATCTGGAACAATCGCGCTTAGCACGCCCGCGTAGATGACAAGCACGGTGCCTGCGATGCATGACATGCCCGAAGCCATCACAACAAAGAGGTCTGAGCGACTGAGTTGCGTAAGATAAGGGCGAATCAGTAGTGGGGCTTCAACCATGCCAACGAAAATATTGGCCGAGACTGCAAAACTTGTTGCGCCATCCATCTTTAAGGTTTTGCCTAGCAGCCATGAAAATGCACCAACAATTTTTGGCAGGATACGCCAGTGATACAAGAGCGCGGCAAAAGCGCTAATAAATAAGGCGAGCGGCAGCGCCTGAAACGCCAGCACATAGGCTGCACCCGGTTGATTTTCAGTAAAAGGCAAGGGGGCGCCGCCTAGATAACCAAAAACCAGTGAAGTACCTGCCTCGCTGGCCTTTTGCAAGGCAAGGACCCCTTCGTTGATGAGCGCGACAGCGTCTTTGAGTAAAGGCACTTTTAGAAGCGCAAGCGCAAATAAAAACTGTATCGCGATTCCGGTCACGATCAGGCGAAGCTTATTTGCCCGACGATCTTCACTGAAGATGATCGCAAGCGCTGTCAGAGCCAAGATGCCAGTCAAGGGCTGCAGTGTAAGGGGCACGTTCGGATACCTTTGAGTGAGGTCGAAGAAACGATGAAAGCTATAAAAACCACTAGCTCTAAAAGTGCAAAACACATCTATTTTTCGCAGCTTTAAGAAAATTGGTGAAACACTAAGGTTTAGTTGCTTAAACTTGACTTGTGGTTGATAGTTAGCCAAAAGTTAAGTTTTTTGCCACTAAACACCGAGTTTTGACGCGACTTCATGCCGCATCGTAATGCATAAGGGATTGGACTTGAAAGGTCGCGGATTGAGTCTAATGGCTTTCGCGGTGTCATTTTGCTATTCGGCGTACCTGTACGGGTCAGTGCCGGCAGTGTTCACCGTGGCGTTGGCGATAGCCGTTTGGTTGCTCTATCGCTTGATCTCTCTGACCGAGGGGCCGCGAAAGGCGCTGGCCTATGGGGTTTTTTTTATAACGCCGGTGTTGACCTACAGTGGCCAAATTGCCGTGCTGACGGGTTTCGGTGGTGAGGGTGCCTCGTTGCCATGGGTCGGCGTGTCGTTTGTGACCGCGGCGCTAGCGTTGCACATCTATCAAAAAAAATTAGATTTTTCGACGCTCTGCTTGAATATTTTGCAGCCCGCTCGCATGGACTCTGGGCCGGTAGCCTTGTCCAATGCCCCACTCGCACGCTTGCGCGTAAGACGGGTGAAGGTGTATGTCGGCTGGATGGTGCTAGGAGTCTTTTTTTATACCGTTCTGGCGACGGGGCTGGCGCCTTTCTTAGTGTTGAAAGACTCAACTGAGCCATTAGATATTTTAGTTTTTTCTTTCATCTTTGAACTCTACGTTTACTTTAACTTTAGTGGCATTACTTTTTTTGTTTTTGGATTTCTGAATTTAGCAGGCGTTCGTACCACTCTTAACTTCAACATGCCGTTTTCTGCTCGTAATGTGATCGATTATTGGCAACGTTGGCATGTGAGTTTAAGTGGCGTTTTAAAAGATATATTTTTTAAACCCCTCAAGCCTGGCTATTTCATTTGAAGGTGGCTGGGCCATCGCTGGCTTTGCTACTGCTGGTTGCCCTGTGCGTGGCATTAGAGTTTTTCACAAGACCCGGCCGTCGACGCTATCAATTGCTTCGCCAGAAATGGGCGATGCCGTTGCTGGTGTTGCTGTCGATTTTTTTAGGGTCGACAGGGCTTGGAGGGGTGTATGGTGCACGTTGACGATGGAAGAAAGCTATGTTGTTAGCAGGCCTGACAGTGCTAGTGATTGGTGCAAGCCACTTGGCGAAGCCGACTTACTTGATCAAAACCTTGCATGACGAACTGACCGAACGCGGTGCTCAAGTGCACAGCGTTGGGGTGTGCGGTGTGATGCCAAGCGAATGGTTAAAGAAGACAACGAGCCGCTGCGGTGGCGCCGAGCGTATTGATAGCGAGCCCATCACCCTATCGATGGCCAGCGCCGCTCAAACAGTGCCATTTGACAGCTTGCTTGAGGCAAGCAAGCCCGATGTGGTGGTTATTGTCATGGGGGATAATCTTGCAAATTACAAAGCCACAAGCTTTTCGCGTGCCGATGTTAAAAAAGAGGTGCTAAGCCTGACGACTCTGCTGGCAAGCAAATCGATTCGCTGCGTCTGGGTCGGCCCAGCTTGGGGCGAAGACAATAAATTAGCCGGAAAAACGGCAAAGCGTACTCAAGACATTTCGGCTTATCTTGAAACGCAAGTCAAGCCTTGTGACTATGTGAACTCTCTTGAGATGTCCAAGCCCAGCGAATGGAAAACCACCGACGGACAGCATTTCTTTGCGGAAGGCTACCAAGCCTGGGGGGCCGCCATCGCCAACGAGGTCGAGCAGTTACCTTGAGGCTTCGCGACCTAAGCCCCGCCGCGTTGGGTTAACTGCTTGGTCGACTGCTCGATTGAATAAGGCGTGGTATGTCACTAAGCGGAAACAAGCTTGCGCAGGGTTGACTTATACTAGCAAAAAAGAGTCTGAACGGACTCGCATAATGAAATCGCCAAGCAGCGTTTGGTGAACACGGAGCAAGCTATGTCTGAAGTCGGTCAAGGCGCAAGCCTGAGCGCCACACGCCCCATCAAAGTAGTTCAGTCGATTTTTGCGGATTTGACTCATTTTTTTGCACCTCGCAGTATTGCCATGGTGGGTGCGACTGAAGATCTTTCGAAGTTTGGTGGTCGGTGTATGCGCCAAACCATCGATTTCGGCTTTAAGGGAAACATTTATCCCATCAATCCGAAGCGCGAGACGATTTTTGGACAACGCTGTTTTGCCTCGGTTGCTGACCTGCCCGAAGCCCCTGATCATGTGGGTATTGTGTTGCCCGCGCACGCCGTGCCCGCAGCACTTGAGCAATGCGCTCTGCGAGGGGTGCCTTTTGTGACGATTTTTTCGTCGGGGTTTGGTGAGTTGGGCACCGAGCAGGGGCGGGTCGCGCAACAGCGCTTGGTTGACATTGCGCGCGCCGGCAATATTCGTCTGATGGGCCCCAATTGCAATGGCATGGTGAATTTCGTGGATGCCTTTGCTTTGACTTCTACCGCAACGATTCAAGGCCCGCGTCGCGCTGCCGGAGAGCTTGGCGTTGTCAGTCAGTCGGGTGGTGCCGGACAAGTCAACGTGATGTGGCGAGCTCAGCAGGCTGGGCTCGGGGTGAGTTATCAGGTCAGCTGCGGTAACGCCTGCGATCTTGATTTGATGGACTACGCAGCCTTTATGCTTGAAAGCCAAGCGACCAAGGTCGTTGCCATGCTGGTAGAGAGTCTGTCGGATGGTGAGCGCTTAAGAGCGTTGGCCGAGCGCGCCTATCAATTGAACAAGCCGATCGTCATGGTGAAAGTCGGACGCACTGAGGTCGGTAGCCGTGCTGCGGCCTCTCACACTGGGTCTATTACCGGCGCGGACGACGTTTTTGACGCTGCGTTACGGCAATTAGGGATCATTCGTGTAGATGACTGCAACGAACTCTACGAGACGGCGATGCTCTTACGGCAACAGAAGTCTTTTAAAGGTCGGGGCGCCGCGGCAACCTCTATATCCGGCGGCAATCTTGTTATGGTGGCGGATTTAGGCGCTGCGCTGGAGATCGAGTGGCCGCAATATCAAACAGAGACGTGCGAGCAATTGGCAGAGTTACTTCCGGGTTTTGGTGCGACTGCAAATCCCACCGACCTGACCGCTGCGGCGATTGGTCAACCTGGGGCTTATGCCCGGGCCACCGAGATTATTTTGCAAGATCCCGCCGTAGATGTGTTGATTCCGGTCATGACGATTGCCAGCGCTGCTGACGTGCGCAGTGTGGCAGAGGTTTCTGCTCGCAGCACCAAGCCGATGGCGTTGCTCTGGACTGGTTGCACGTCTAACGACCCAACTCTGACGCATCAGGTACTTGTGGCACAGGGGCACGCGGTGTATTCAGACGCGTCACCCTGTCTGAAAGCTGTGCGGCGCGCCATGCAGTACTCAGAGTTTCGCGCCAGCCGTTTGAGCTCTGCGCCCACTCGGCCGGCGGGCATCGACCGAGAGGCTGCGCGGTTGTTGCTCAAGCAACAGCGCGGGCCCATGACAGAACAAACCGCCAAACAGTTATTGACTCACTATGGGGTGCGGGTGACGCGCGAATCTTTAGCGACCTCTGAAGAGATGGCTATGGCGCAGTTGGCAAACATAAAAAGTCCAGTCGCGTTGAAGATCGTGTCGCCTGATATTTTGCATAAAACCGAAGCCCAAGCGATTCGTCTGAATCTGAATAGTAAAGAGTCTGTCGCCCAGGCTTATCGCGAAATTATTGCTGCAGCATTGAACTATCGCGCTGACGCAAAAATTGAAGGTGTGTTGGTGCAAGAGATGGTTGGGCAGTCGCACGAGATGTTTGTTGGCATGGTGCGTGATCCCACTTTTGGCGCCGTGATGACCTTTGGTCTGGGGGGGATTTATGTTGAAGTCTTGAAAGACCTGGTGTTTCGGTTGGCGCCGCTCTCTCGAGCTGATATTTTAGAAGCCCTCAATGAACTGCATGCGATGAAGTTATTGCAAGGAGTACGTGGTCAAACGCCGGCGGATATCGACGCGTTGGTCGATTGTATCGAGCGCGTTTCCTGGTTGGCGGCAGACTGCTCAGACAATATTGCTGAAATTGATATCAACCCTTTATGTGTATTGGCGGCGGGGCAAGGTGTTCGAGTCGTCGATGCATTGGTGATCCCCTCATGTTAAAGATTACGCTAGAAAATACTGTACTGACGCTGTCTTTTGATCGCGTGTCAGCCGCGAATGCCCTGAATGTCGAGATATATGAGGCCGTGCATCGGGCGCTTGAAAACGCGGCGACGCAGGAGGACGTGAAAGTTGTCGTGATTACTGGCGAGGGTACGCGTGCCTTTTGCTCTGGTGCAGATCTGAAAGAGTTTTCAGACCTGGACCCTGTCACGGCGGCACATCAGCGCTTAAGTTTGCTGATGCGTTGTTTTCTTGAATTAATCGATTTTGCGAAGCCAGTGATTGCTGCCGTTCAGGCTCCGGCAGTCGGGGCAGGGCTGATGCTTGCAGCCATCTGCGATGAAGTACTGATCGCGGATCACACTTGGGTGTCACTGCCAGAGGTTAAGTTTGATATGCCCACTCCAATCGGTGCGGTCATCGTGTCGGCTCGTTCGACGCGCTCGGTCTGTCACCGGTTGGTGCAACTTGGCGACAGGCTTACTGCCGCACAATGCTTGGCGGCAGGTTTAGTGGATCACGCTGTACCGCTTGCCGATCTGCCTGCGCTATGTGCTCAGCGCGCAAGTGCGCTTGCGCAGATTCCGTCATACGGCTTTGCGGTCAATAAAAAATGGATGAATCGCGAGGTCAGGCAACAATTGATCGCCGCCGCCGAAGTTGCCGAAGCAGCTCATCAGCGCAGTGATTGATGAAGAAGAAGCACACACTTGACAAGTTACTTGCGTGCGAAGGGCGACTGATCCGTAGAACAGTTTTTCTTGATTGAAGTGACGAGCAGAGAATTTTTAAATTTTCGACACGATTATAAAATTAGAAGAGAAGCAACGATGCAATTAGAGATGACGCCAGAGCTTGCAGAGTTACGTGCGGCCCTACGACGGTTTACGACAGAGGTTCTCGAGCCATTAGCCCTTGAGATTGATCAGACTGGCGAGGTGCCGGCGAGGGCGTGGGATGTCATGCGCGCGCAGGGTTATCTCGGTATGCGTATGCCAGCACAGTATGGCGGCGGCGACGTCGATCTGTCGACTTACTGTTTGGCACTTGAAGAGTTCAGTCGCTCGCATCGCGTCTTTACCTTGATGTTAGATGCAACCAGTGGTTTGAATCCGATTGCGATTGCAAAGTTTGGGACACCCGTGCAGCAAGAGCAATATCTACATGGTTTGTGTACTGGGCGTCTGTTAGCGTCCTTTGCACTCACTGAGCCCGGCGCTGGGTCTGATGCTCAAGCGATTTCAACCAAAGCTGAGAAAACTCTGACTGGGTGGCGGCTGAATGGTCGTAAGCATTACATCAGTGGTGCCCATCAGGCCGATGTTTTGTTGGTGATGGCCGTCAATGACTCAGAGAAGCGTTCTCGCGGCGGGATCTCTGCCTTTTTAGTCGATCAAGGAACCCCAGGTTTAACGGTGACGCGTGTTGATACAACCATTGGTTCAGACCCGATCAAAATTTGCGAATTAACCTTTGAGGATTGTGAGATCCCGAACTCAGCGGTTCTTGGCGAAGTGGGGCAAGGTTTCAAAATTGCGATGAGTTCGCTGGTCAGCGGTCGGATGGGCATTGCTTGCTCGTGTATTGGTGCAGCCGATCGTTTGCTTGAGATGTCCGCCGCCTACGCACGTGAGCGCCATACCTTTGGCAAGCCTTTAGCTGAGCGCCAGGCGATTCAGTGGATGCTGGCAGATTCGGCGACTGAGTTGGCACAGGCCCGTGCGCTGACGTACGAAACCTTACGCCAGATTGAGGCTGGCCAAGAGGTTGGCTCGGCGGCCAGTATGTGCAAACTCGCGGCCTCTGAAATGGTCGGGCGTGTGGCAGACCGTGCTGTGCAAATTCATGGTGGTGCCGGTTTAGTGCGAGGTGTACCAGTCGAGCGCTTTTATCGCGACATCCGTCACTATCGAGTGGGTGAAGGCTCTTCTGAGATTCAGCGCATGCTGATCGCGCGCGAGGTACTGGGATGACTCGAGTCAATGGATCACGCAGACCACCTCTCAAGGCTGCGATTGTGGGTATCGGCGAGAGCACCGTTGGTCGGGTCCCTCATCTCGATGCCCTGGGCCTGCAACGGATGGCCGCCGCCAACGCCTTGGCAGATGCCGGCTTGACGTTTGCCGACGTAGATGGCTTGTTAACAACCCCGATCCGTGTCGAGAACTGGGCGATGCCGTGTGGTGTGGTCTCTGAAGGCTTAGGGATACAGGCGCGCTATTTGGCCACGTTGGATGTTGCAGGCGCCTCGGGTGTGGCGATGGCGCATCATGCCGCGATGGCCGTAGCCTCGGGGCAGTGCGAAACCGTTTTATGTGTGGCTGGTCAAAACATGTTGTCGTTCCAGTCGCGTGGTGACGCGGTGCAGAAGTTGGCCGATGCGGGCTGGGCGCATCCCGACTTTGAGATGCCGCATGGTCCGCTTGTGCCGACCTTGTATGCGCTGGCTGCGCAGCGCCATATGCACGAATACGGCACCACTCACGAGCAATTAGCTCAAGTGGCTGTCACGATGCGTGAAAATGCCTCCTTGAATCCCTACGCACACAAAAAGGAGTTGATTTCTATCGCGGATGTCATGCAGTCGCGCATGATCACCTCTCCGTTAAGAATGTTGGATTGTGCGCTAGTGTCAGATGGGGCGGTGGCCTTTATCGTGACCACACCTGAGCGTGCTCGCGACCTGCAGCAAACCCCCGTTAAGCTGTTAGGGCATGGGTATGGACATTCGCATACTTATATCGGCGACTATAAAAATGTGACGACGACTGGCGCGGTTCGTTCAGGCCAAGAGGCTTACGCTATGGCGGGTTTGACACCGCGCGACATTGATGTGGCCGAGCTTTACGATTGCTTCACAATTACCGTGTTGATTGAGCTAGAGGATCTTGGCTTTTGTGCTAAGGGCGAGGGTGGACACTATGTTGCCAGCCAAGGGATTGGTTTAAAGAGCCCGTTGCCCGTGACAACACACGGCGGCCTGTTGTCGGCCGGCCATCCCGGCTTGGCGGGTGGGATGTTTCATTTGACAGAAGGGGTACGTCAATTGCGTGGTCAGGCGCAAGCCAGGCAGGTGCCAGACGCGCAAGTTGTGTTGGTGCACGGAAATGGCGGAATCATTGGCTTGCACAATACCTTGATCTTAGGAAAAGGCTAATTCAAATGACAACGCCCGTGAATCCGCTAGCCAACAGTCATCAATATTGGGAAAGCCTGCGTACGCAGGGGTTTTCGTTGCCTCAATGCCAGTCGTGTAAAACTTTTCACTTTTACCTGCGTCCTGCCTGTCCAGTCTGCGCAAGCCTGGACATCAAAGCCGTTGAGGCCAGCGGCCGAGGCAGTGTCTATAGTTTTTCGATTGTCTATCGCGCCCCAAGCGCAGCCTTTGAGAAAGATGTTCCGTATGTGGTTGCGCTTGTTGCAACCGATGAAGGCCCTCACTTAATGACTCGACTGATCAACGTCAAACCAGAAGGGGTTGCGATTGGCATGCGTGTTGTGGTGAGCGGTTGGCGCACCTGTAATGATCCGGCAGAGCAAGTGTCTGACGGCGTTGCACCGCCTTTGTTTGAACCTGAATCTTCGTAAGGGGTCCGAATATGAACACATGCCTTTTTGGTTTTAATGGTCTGAAAAAATATCACCTTGGCTTAACTTGTCTCTTGACTGCAGCAATGGTGATGACCAATGCGTGGGCCGCAGATTATCCAACCCGTACGATTACTGTTATCAATCCCTGGACAGCAGGTGGTCCTGCCGACACAGTTGCCCGACCTATTTTGCAAAAGCTCTCTGAGGCGCTTAAACAACCCGTCGTGCTTGAAAACAAGGCGGGTGCCAATGGTGTAATTGGAGCAAATTATGTGGCACGTGCCACACCCGATGGTTACACCCTGCTGTTTTCGCATGTCGGTCCGATTACGATTAGCCCTGCGGTGCAAAACGATATGCCCTTTGACTCGGTGCGTGATTTTGCACCGATTACACAGATTGTTTCAGCACCCACGGTGCTGGTGGTTCGACCCGACTTGCCAATACATAATCTAAAAGAGTTCGTTGAGTACGCGCGTGCGAACCCTGGCAAACTGTCATACGGCTCGGTGGGAACCGGAAGCACCACGCACCTTGCCGGTGAGATTTTGGCGACAATGGCAAACGTGAATATGTTGCACGTGCCCTACAAGGGGGCTGCGCCCGTCATGACGGATTTGCTCGGTGGGCAGATTAATTGCACCTTCTTGAACATTGCGGCCTTGATGCCCTATATCAAAGCTGGCCAGGTTCGTGCGATCGGCGTGAGCACGGTCAAGCGCTCGCCCTTGTTGCCAGAGTTGCCTGCGATTGCCGAAACCTATCCGGGCTTCGAGGTGAACTCTTGGTACGGCATGATGGCGCCTGCTAAGACGCCTGCAAGTATCGTGAATCTTTTACAAAAAGAAGTGGCTAAGATTTTACAAATGCCTGAGATTATTCAGGCAATGCAAGCCTCTGGTTTGGCAACCGAAGGGACGACTCCAGAGCAGTATGCTGAACAAATTAAACGTGACCTGAGTCGCTGGCAAACTGCAGTGAAACAGGCGGGGATTCCGAAACAGTAGCTTTGCGAAAGCGTTCGATCACTTCACCGTTCAATGACGGCGAGTACTTGGCCTTCGCTTACGCTGTCACCCTCGTTGACGCAAATTTCAACCAGAGTGCCACCGTCTTCAGCGACTAAGGGGATCTCCATTTTCATTGACTCAATGATCAGTACCGTGTGTTCTTTATCAAGCGCCTGACCGATCGTTGTTTCAATTTTCCAGATTGATCCAGTGACTTCTGCTTTTAGTTCGTGCCGACTCATGTTTTGGATTCCTGTGTGGCGAGTGCTCAACGCCCCGCTATTATAAAATCAACCCAGATTATGATC
Source organism: uncultured beta proteobacterium (assembly GCA_903932425.1). GTDB lineage: Bacteria > Pseudomonadota > Gammaproteobacteria > Burkholderiales > Burkholderiaceae_B > Zwartia. The sequence continues at coordinate 14,042 of CAIZGG010000282.1, forward strand.
TAAAAGGATCGTTGTATGCGTAGTAAATTATTTGTACCTGCCTCGCGACCGGCATTATTTGCAAAGGCCCTGGCCAGCGCTGCTGATGCGATTTCGTTTGACCTTGAAGATGCTGTTGAAGAAAGCAGCAAGCCCGCAGCTCGAGCAGCCTTACAAACGCTGTTTAAAGACGATTTATCAGCGCACCATAAACTGATTGTGGTGCGCATTAACGCGATTGACACGCCGCACTTTGCCGCAGATCTTGATGCGATTGTTTGTGCCGCTACCCATATCGTCAATATTCCAATGGTCGAAGATCCTGATACCCTTCGAGCCGTCGCTGCAGAGCTTGAGCGTCTTGAAAAGGCTCGAGGCCTTGCCCGACCAATTGGCATCTTGGTCAATATTGAATCACCCAAAGGGCTACGGCGTGCCGCAGAATTGGCCTGTGCACACCCGCGCGTGGTGGGGTTGCAGATCGGTTTTGGTGACTTGTTGGCACCGTTAGGCATTGTGTCCTGCGAACCGGCGGCTTTACAGGCTGTTCGTGTCGCCGTGCGCTTTGCGGCCGGCGAGGCGGGTATCCATGCCTATGATGGTGCCTTCGTGGATATCGCCAATCCTGAGGCGTTCAAGCTTGACGCGCAGGCGGCACAACGCCTGGGTTTCTCAGGTAAAAGTTGCATTCACCCAACGCAGATCGCTTTGGCGAACGAGGTATTCCGGCCAAGCGATGCAGCGATCGCTCACGCAGTCAGGGTTCTTGAGGCAACGAGCCAAAAATTAGCTGAAGGGGTTGGCGCGTTTGTAGTTGATGGCCGACTGATTGACGGCCCGTTTATTACCGAGGCCGAACACACCGTCGCACTCGCTAAGCGATTAGGCTTGCTGAGTTAAAGTTCGACTCACCAATTGGTGAGTCGAACACTCATCTAATGTGTGTATAGCCGGCGTGCGCTTTTCGGTGCCGTTTTTCGCTGCACGCCGGCGGCTGACCTCAAACAGTTGTTAAGACGTCTTCAACAGGCAAGCGTGGCTTTTGTGGCCAGTTGCCTGGTGCTGCATAGCCAACCGCCACTAGCATGGCAGGGATCTCGTTGGCAGCAAGTTTAAATTCGCGGGATACATCTGCTGGCACGAAACCAATCATTGGGCCACTGACCAAACCCATGCCTTGCGCCGCTAACATTAAGGTCATTGCGCCCATCGAGGCAGAACGAATGGCTTCATCCCGTTGACGCTCTGGATTATTTTCATGGCCGCCGGCAGCCATAGCGACCCAGCTATCGCACATGGCTTGATCGAGCACGCCAGCATCGATCGAGGGCTTTAAAGCCTTGGCCAGCGTCTTGTGCGCTTCAAGGGTCCCGCAAACAATGAAAGTGACCGACGCATCAACAATTTTTTGCTGACCGTACGAGACGGCCTTCAGACGTTCTTTCGCCTCTTTAGACTGAACTGCAATGAATTTCCAGTTCTGAAAATTAAACGCGGTAGGGGCACAGGTGGCAAGGCGCACCAGTTCTTTGATTTGTGCAGCGCTCAGTTCTTTAGTGGGGTCAAATTGATTGGCAGAAATACGCTGTTCAATGATCGTGTTGATAGGGCTTGTCATGGTGTGGCTCAGTCTGTAAAAAAATAAAAATAAAAATAAAAAAATTAGGTGGTTAACGCTTGCGCCAAAAGTCGAGCGGTATGTACGGCCTGCACGTCGGCACCGTCATGAATCTGGTGCCGACAACTTGTGCCATCGGCCACCACCACTGTGCTTGCCGCGCGATTGCGTACGGCGGGCAAAAGTGAGAGCTCGGCCATTTGCATTGAGGCTTGGTGGTGTTCGACCTCGTAGCCAAAGCTGCCGGCCATCCCGCAACACGACGACTCAACTGTTGATATCTTAAGTTCTGGAATCCAGCTCAACACCGTCTGAACAGGAGACAACGCATCAAAGGCCTTCTGATGGCAATGACCATGTAGCAGTGCATTGTTGTAGTCGATGGGTTGCAGCGTCAGCTTAAAACGACCTGCTTTTTGTTCGCGTACTAAAAATTCTTCAAACAAAAAGGCTTGTTCTGCAAGTTTTTCGGCCTCGGCACCGTAGCCGTAGTGCAAAAACTCGTCTCGTAGCGTGAGCAGGCAAGAGGGTTCAAGTCCGACGATTGCGATGCCCTTGGTGACATAAGGCATTAGTGTATCGAGCGTGCGCCTGGCTTCGGCTTTTGCTTGATCGATTAAGCCAGCCGATAAAAATGTTCGACCACAGCATAGCGGGCGCTCGCCCGGACGCACATTCAGGTGAACGGTGTAGCCGGCGGCTTGCAGCACGCGCTGCGCTGCCTGCGCGTTTTCAGCTTCCAGATAATTGCTGAAGGTATCGACAAACAGTAAAACATCTTTGCCGGTTGCTTCTTTCGCGTCGTGGTCACTTAACGCAGGGGCGCGGCTCAGTGTGCTGGTTAAAAAGGGTGCCTTGAATTTAGGTAACGAGCGTGCGGTCGCAAAGCCCAGTGCGCGCTTGGCCAATGGCCCAAACACCGGCACGGCTTGGGCAAAGCTGAGCAAACCGCCCAGACGACTTGCCCAGGGCGCGTAATGTGGCATGAATGCAATCAGGCGCTCGCGTAAGGTGAGACCATGTACCTTGCCCCACGCTGCGCGGGCCTCAATTTTTATTTTGGCCATGTCCACGCCTGTGGGGCAGTCGCGCTTACAGCCCTTGCAGGACACACACAAATCCAAAGCGTCTTTGACCTCTGCGCTGGCTAAGCCCGCTTGGCCGATCTGACCTGATAAGGCAAGTCGCAAGGTATTGGCACGGCCACGCGTGACGTGTTGTTCATCTTTGGTGATGCGATAACTGGGGCACATGGTGCCCGCATCAAACTTGCGGCAATGGCCGTTGTTATTGCACATCTCGACAGCCGAAGCGAGTCCGTTACTGAGGTCTAAGCCTGTTCCTGGCTGAGTCTCGTCGCCGGTTAAGGGGTCGCGTAGGACGTTCCAGGCCGACCAGTCCAGGCCAGTTTGCAAGGCGGGCACTTGATACCCAGGTGCATACCGAAAATTATTTCGATCGTCCATTTTTGGCGGCCGAACAATTTTGTCTGGGTTAAAACGATTATCCGGGTCAAACAGCGCTTTGATTTCGGTAAACGCCTGATGGATGCGCGGGCCGTATTGCCACGACACCCATTCACCTCGGCACAAACCATCGCCGTGCTCGCCCGAGAAAGCGCCTTTGTATTCGCGCACTAGGGCGGAGGTTTCCTCTGCAATGGCACGCATTTTGACCGCACCATCGCGGCGCATATCTAAAATCGGACGAACATGCAGCGTACCGACACTAGCGTGGGCATACCATGTGCCCTCGGTGCCATAACGATGAAAGACCTCGGTCAGGCGATCGGTGTACTGGGCAAGATGCTCAAGGGGTACCGCGCAATCTTCAACAAAGGAGACGGGTTTGCCATCACCCTTCATGCTCATCATGATGTTCAAGCCGGCTTTTCGCACATCCCATAGTGCCTTTTGGGCCTGTGCTTCAGGCATCTTCACAACACTGTTGGGCAGCCCATGATCGCTGAGCAAGGCGTCTAACTCATCCAGCTTTTTAAGCAAGGCAGCTTGATATTCACCCGCAAACTCGACCAACAAAATCGCAGCAGGCTGTCCGAGTAGCGCTTTTTCTACGACGGGGCGAAAGGCGGGGTTCGATAACGCGAGGTCGATCATGGTTCGATCGACCAGCTCAACGGCAGTCGGCTTAAGCGTCACAATGTGCTGCGCCGAATCCATTGCTTTATAGAAGCTTTCAAAGTTCACGACCCCCAACACCTTGTGCACGGGAAGCGGACATAGCTTGAGTGTAATTTGACGACTGTAGGCGAGGGTGCCTTCTGACCCTACCAACAAATGTGCCAGATTGGCGACACCGTCATCGGTGTAGGCGCGTGGGTTTTGGCAATCGAAGAGATCAATGTTATAGCCTGCGACACGCCGTAAAACCTTTGGGATACGCTCTGCGAGTTCAGCGCGTTCACGTGTGGCGATCGTTTTAAGAGACTCTAAAATATTTTGTAAGCGTGCGCCAGATACTGGGGTGTTTAATGAACCAAAATTTGCCTGGGTGCCGTCGGCCAAGACAGCATCGACGCTGAGCACGTTGTGTACCATGTTGCCGTACTCTATCGAACGCGAGCCACACGAGTTGTTGCCGGTCATCCCTCCGATCGTGCACTGCGCACTGGTAGAGACATCTACCGGAAACCACAAACCATGGGGTTTGAGCCAGGCATTTAAATGATCGAGCACCATGCCCGGTTCAACGGTGATCGTCATCGCGTTTGCGTCAAAGGCAATGACGTTGCACAGCCATTTACTGTTATCAATGATCAGTGCATCGCCAACGGTCTGACCGCATTGACTTGTCCCCGCACCGCGAGACAGCACCGCTACCTTTTGATCTCGTGCAATATCCAGAGCGCGCAGTACGTCGGCCTGATCGCGTGGCACGACCACACCAATTGGTGTGATTTGATAGATCGAGGCATCGGTTGAATAACGACCGCGTGACGCGGTGTCAAACAGTACGTCGCCGCGAAGGTCTTTTTTGAGCAGTTGGGCGAGCGGCGAGGCGCCACTCGCATTGGCCGGGAAAAAATGCAACGGCTGAGCGCGAGTGATCGATGCGAGCACGCTTACGCTCCGTTTGAGAAATAGTCCATGCCCGCTTGTACGCCGCTACCCGCTAGCTTGACACCAGAGAGCTTGAGGCCCATCTCGACCCCCGCCAGCGTTGCCAGTAGGGTGAGGTCGTTGCTGTCGCCCAGGTGACCAATACGAAACATGCGCCCTTTGACCTTGCCTAAGCCTGTACCCAAAGATAAATCAAAACGCTGCTGAATCAATTTACGGATTTCATCAGCGTCAACGCCCTCAGGGGTAATGACACCCGTCAAAATGGGGGAGTACACGCTAGGATCAGCACATTGAATCGGTAAGCCCCAAGCGGTGACCGCAGCGCGCACGCCAGCCGCCCAGCGCTGATGACGCGCAAAGACTCTGTCCATGCCTTCTTCGGCCAGCATGTCAATGACTTCTGAGAGGCCGTATAAAAGGTTCGTGCTCGAGGTTGAGGGCCAGTAGCCTCCTTTGTTCATCTCGATGACTTCGTCCCACGCCCAAAATGAGCGCGGCATTTTTGCAGATTTTGAGGCTTCAATCGCACGCGCAGAGAGAGCGTTAAAGCTCAGGCCCGGAGGTAGCATCAAGCCTTTTTGCGAGGCTGCCATGGAAACGTCGACACCCCATTCATCGTGACGATAGTCGGCAGAGCCCAGCCCCGAGATCGTATCGACCATCAAAAGCGCTGGATGTTTGGCATCATCAATGGCTTTGCGCACGGCGGCTATGTCGGAGGTTACGCCGGTTGATGTTTCGTTATGAACGACACAGACGGCCTTGATGCTGTGCTCGCGATCTTGAACCAGACGATCATGAATCTGATTGGCTTGAACCCCGCGTCGCCAGCCTGCTAAACCAGGTAATTGATCGTCATGACCTTGAAATGACAGCACCTCAGTTTTAAGTCCGAGTCGGGTGGCAAGGCGGTTCCAGAGAAAGGCGAAATGGCCGGTTTCATACATCAGTACATGATCACCAGGGCTCAGGGTATTCGCCAGAGCCGCCTCCCAGGCACCCGTGCCCGAGGCGGGATAGATGATGACGGGTTGCTTGGTCTTGAAAATGGTTTGCATGCCCTCAATGGCCTTGCGACCCAGGCCCGCAAACTCTGGGCCACGATGGTCGATGGTTGGCAGGCTGATGGCACGCAGCACTCGGTCGGGTACGGGGCTTGGGCCGGGGATTTGCAAGAAATGGCGGCCAGTAGGGTGAAAGTTAAGCTTAATCATCGAGACTCCAGGCAATATATACGGGCAAATTACCACAATCGGCGTGTCTCTGAGCACGGATCGATTCAATCTACGAAAAGACTCAGAGAGAGATCCTAAAAGAATTGGCAACTAAAAGGTGGTATCTTATGGTTCTATGTACTTTGAGCGCCGTGCTAAGGCCGCCCAAAAGTCGGTAAACAAGAAACAAAAAGGCACTTGAGCGGCCTGTGAGACAAAGATTTTTTCGTTTTGACGCGTTTGGTGGTGTGCTGATTGCGTTGGTTGTTGGGTGCCAAACGGGCTGCGCGCCGTTGCCGCCCGCAGACGCTCGGTTCACCGAAAAAACCAGTCAAGATTTTGCCGCAACAGCTTCGTTCGCGGCGCCCTCGATCTCCTGGCCAGCAGATCAGTGGTGGCTGGGCTATCAAGACGAGCAGTTGAATCAGCTTTTACGCGAGGCCCTCGCGGATTCGCCCGATCTGGCTATTGCTCAGGCCCGCGTTCTGCGCGCGCAGGCGCTCGCTGAGGTGGCCGGTGCACCCTTGTTGCCTCAGGTCTCGGCGACAGGCATCGTGACATCGCAGCGGCTAAGCTATAACTACTTGACGCCCGAGGCCAGTGTGACGCGCGGCTGGAACCAGTTCGGCCAGGCTGCGCTGAACATTACCTGGGAAATTGATTTTTGGGGTAAGTACAGGGCTGGACTTGCAGCGGCAACCTCGGAGCTTGAGGCGCGGTCTGCCGACCAGGCGCAGGCGACCCTCGTACTCACGACAGCGACCGCGTCAGCCTATGCCGAGCTTGCGCGCTTGTTTGCACAAAAAGAGGCCACCGAGCGGGCGGTGGCGATCCGTGAAAAAACAGCCAGTCTCTTTGCAGAGCGCTTTACGCATGGGCTCGAAACGCGGGGGGGCGTACGAGAGGCCGACGCCAAGGGGGCGCAAGCCAAGACCGACCTGCTGTTGTTGAGCGAGCAGATTGCCTTGCAACGTAATCGCCTTGCGGCGCTGGTGGGTGCTGGGCCTGATCGAGGTCTTTCGGTGACGCGACCGAGCGTTACGCTAAATAAATCCTTTGGCTTGCCCGAGCGCTTGGCCGCCGACTTGTTGGGGCGTCGCCCCGATGTGGTCGCCGCCAGAGTGCAGGCGCAGGCGCAGGCGGCGCGTATCGATCAGAAGCAGGCTGACTTTTATCCCAATATCAACTTAGCTGGGTTTCTAGGTCTGCAATCGTTAGGGCTCGATCGTTTGGGGCAGGGGGGCTCGGTGTTTGGCAGTGTGGGCCCCGCGATTTCGCTGCCGATCTTCACCGGAGGTCGCTTGCAAGGAGAACTCAAAAGTGCACGTGCCAGTTACGATGAGGCGGTAGCGAATTACAACCGTACCCTTGTACAAGCCTTTCAGGATGTCGCCGATGCGGTGACGAGTCTTAAAGCACTAAGCGGCCAGCTTGAGCAAGCCGAATTGGGGCTTGAGGCTGCGCAAGAGGCCTTTCAAATCGCCTCGAATCGTTATCGTGGTGGTTTATCAAACTATTTGGATGTTTTGATCTCTGAAGACATCACGCTCACGAGCTTACGCATTGTGACTGACCTGAGAGCGCGTCGTTTTTCTTTGAATGTTGCCTTGGTGCGCGCCTTGGGCGGCGGTTACCAGTCTTTGAACACAAATCCTTTAATTTCACCTCGATCATGACAGAACAGACCTCGGGTGCCGAACGGGCAAGCGGTGCGGCAGCGCGTATTGATCAACGAAAAAAGTTGTTGCTCAAACTGCTTGTGGTTGTCGTCGTCTCTGGCTGCGTATGGCTAGCGTATTGGTATTTTTATGGCTCTCGCTTCGTTTCAACAGACAATGCCTATACGGCTGTCGAGATTTCTCAAGTCACGCCATCTGTTGAAGGGACGGTAAAAGCCGTCAACGTGAATGATACGCAACAGGTGCAAGAGGGGGATGTGTTGGCACTGATTGACGATGCCGATACTCGCCTTGCCTTACTCGCGGCACAAGCCGAGCTCGGTCGCGCCACGCGTCGTGTTGAAGGCTATTTTGCAAACGATCAATCGCTGGCTGCACAAGTGCTGGCGCGTGAGGCCGAAGAGCAGCGTGCGCAAGCCCAATTAACTGCCGCGCAGGCCGACGACAGTCGCGCAAGCATCGATTTGCGTCGTCGTCGTGCGCTCGAAAAATCTGGCTCGGTCTCGGGTGACGAGCTCACTCGCGCTGAAAATGCTGCGAGTGCGGCGAGTGCAAACTTAGCCGTCGCACGCGCGAATTTAGCTCTGGCGCGCGCGAATCTCGAGACAACGCGTGGGATGAAGCTCATGAACCAAACCTTAATTGCCGGTACCACCTTACAAGACAATCCCGAAGTGGTTTTCGCGCGCGCCAAAGCAGAACAAGCGCAGCTCAATCAAGAGCGCACCACCGTTCGCGCCCCTGTCGCCGGCGTGGTCGCTAAGCGGCAAGTGCAGGTCGGGCAACGTGTGCAGGCCGGTACCCCGATGTTGTCTGTTGTGCCAGTGCAATTGATGCACGTCAACGCAAACTTCAAAGAGGTGCAATTGCCCAAAGTGAAGGTCGGGCAAGCGGTTGAACTGACCTCTGATCTGTACGGCGATGCGGTGGTGTTTAGAGGAGTCGTCGAGGGTTTTGCAGGCGGAACCGGTTCCGCTTTCGCTGTGATCCCTGCTCAAAATGCGACGGGCAACTGGATCAAGGTTGTGCAACGTGTCCCGGTGCGTATTAAGCTCGATCCAGACCAATTGAAAAAAAATCCTTTAACTGTTGGCCTCTCAATGACCGTGCGCATTGACGTCTCGGCTCGTTAAATGTTCAAGTCCCTGAAAGCGACCCGTGATCAGTCGCTCGCGCCCCTCGAGGGGCGTACGCTCTGGATGGCGGCTGTCGTCATTGCGGGTGCAAATTTCATGGCCGTGCTGGACATGACGATTGCCAACGTCTCGGTTCCGAACATTGCGGGTGGCCTGGCGGCAAGCACGAGCCAGGGGACTTGGGTGATTACGTCCTATGCGGTTGCCGAGGCAATCGTGCTGCCTCTGACAGGCTGGCTGGCTGCGCGCGTTGGCTTGGTTCGTACGTTTCTTTGGGCGATGAGTCTGTTCGCTGTATTTTCGATTTTCTGTGGGCTGTCGACCTCACTCGAGATGCTGGTGGTGGCGCGCGTGTTGCAAGGTTTTGCGGGTGGCCCCCTGATGCCTTTGTCGCAAACCTTGTTGTTGCGTATCTTTCCAAAAGAGAAGGCGGGCATGGCGATTACGCTTTGGTCAATGACAACGTTACTTGCGCCCATTAGTGGCCCAGTGCTGGGCGGGTGGATTTGTGAAAACTGGTCGTGGTCGTGGATCTTTTTTATCAATTTGCCCTTGGGTTGTATTTCTGTTTTTTTTGCGACTAAGTTGTTATTGCGTTATGAGCTGCCCCGCAAGCTGGTGCCCATCGATGCGATAGGCTTGGTGCTGTTGGTCGTTTGGGTAGGCGCGTTACAGATCATGCTTGATATCGGCAAAGAGCATGATTGGTTTGCCTCGACGCAAATTGTGGTTTTGGGCATCATTGTGGCGATTGGTTTTGTGGCGTTTCTGATTTGGGAGTTGACGGCTGAACATCCGATCGTCGACCTCAGGGTGTTCAGGCACCGCGGCTTTACGGTAGCTGTGGCCGCGATGAGTATTGGTTTCTCTTCGTTTATGGTCTTGAATGTGCTGACCCCCTTATGGTTGCAGCTCAACATGGATTACACCGCTGGCCAAGCGGGTAGAACAATTGGCTGGACGGGAGTTTTTTCCCTTTGTATGGCGCCCCTGGTGGGCAGACTAGCGATCAAACTCGATCGTAGAAAGCTGGTCTCTGGCGGGTTACTTTGGTTGTCGGCGGTGACTGCCTTGCGCTTTTCTGGCAGTACCGATCTGACGTACTGGCAGATCACCTTTCCGTTGATGGTGATGGGGCTGGGGATGCCCTTTTTCTTCATTTCTACCTCGGGTATGGCGTTGGCCAGCGTGAACGTCGAGGAGACGGCCTCGGCGGCCGGGCTATTGAATTTCTCTAGAACCTTATTGGGTGCTTTTGCAGTGTCGGTCATGACAACCGTATGGGACGACCACTCATCGCGAAATCACGCCGAGTTTGTTGGTTTAGTAGATGCCGACGGTGCTTTAATCAACGGTTTATTGCAAAGCGGCCTGACCACAGAGGTTGGTCAAGCGGTGTTGGATCGTTTGATTTCGACGCAGAGTGTCATGATTGCGACCAATGAAATCATGATGGTGGTTTCGGGTACCTTTTTTCTGGGTGCCTGCGTGATCTGGCTGGCTCCGCGTCCGCGCTCTTGGCATGGGCCGTCGGGGGGGCAGACTCGGCCGGCAAAAGGCTAGTGTGGCGTGTGCAGTCGAGTTCGGAACGCAGGCTTTTGGCGCCTAGCCTGCTCGATTGTGCCGAAACTTTTTTGTTCGCGAAGATATTTTGAGACGATGTGACCGTTTAAGTTGAACCTCTGCCCCTATACTTGGTCAGATTGACACCAGTAACTGCTTTGACGAGGTTTGTTCATGAATACCCAAGAGCGTGACATGTTGAATGCGTTTCTCGCGCAACTCACCCAGGCGCAAGTTGGCGCCAAAGATCCAGAGGCCGAGACCTTAATTGCCCAGGCGATGGCAAAGCAGCCTCATGCGGGCTACCTGTTGGTGCAAAGAGCGATGCAGTTGGATTTTGTTTTGCAGCAGTCACAGGCAAAAGTGGCAGAGCTACAGGCCCAGCTTGACCGTCAACAACCGGCCGCACAGACGAGCTTTTTGGGCGATGCGCATGCCTGGGGTCGCGGGCCCTCAGCAACGACAACAGCGCCGAGTGCGAGCCCGGTTGCAACGCAGGGCCAAGGTGCCGCACCAGCCGCGGCCAGGCCAGCGGTTGCGGGTGCTCCGGTGGCCAGCGCCGCAGCTGCACCGGTTTCGGCACCCGCTGCAGCGCCCGCTCCCTGGGGGTCGAGCGTCATGGGTACGGTCGCGACCACTGCTGCTGGGGTGGTCGCAGGATCGTTTTTATATTCAGGCATCCAAAGCTTGATGGGTAACCACAACTCTGGCGGCGCGTTTGGCGCGGGCAACGCTCACAATAACCAAAATGAACAACCGGCCAGCTATACCGAAAACACCACAGTTGTGAACAATTATTACTCTAACGACCCAGCACCCACTTCGGCTTACGATCCGCCAGAATTATCAGGTGGCTACGATGTTGCAGATTCAAGTGATGACTTTGGTGGCTCTGACGACACCGCCTGACCAATACGGCACCTCTTGACTGAGGTGCCGCCACCTCTGTACAACACTCACATCGTCTTACAGAGATCAGCATGACAACCATAAAAAAAACCCAGCGCTTTGGCCTGTTGCTACCGTCCTCCAACACGACCCAAGAGCCAGAGTTTATTCAAGTCTTGCCGGCTTCAGTGTCGTTGCACTGCGCCCGTTTGACTCTCAGCCAGATTGATCCCGAGTCGACCATCAAAATCGTGGCCGAACTCGAGACAGAAACGCGCAAGCTCAACGATGCCCGCGTTGATGCCGTTGTCCTTTCAGCCACTGCACCCTCAACGCGTATGGGTAAAGGCTACGATCAAGAGATTTGTCAGCGCATCGAAAAAGCATGCGGCAAACCTGCCACGACCGCTGCGACCGCAATGTTGCAGGCCTTTGATGTTTTAAACATCAAAAAGATTGTGTTGGCGGCGCCCTGGAGTGCTGCCACCAACCAAACCGTTGCCGCTTTTATTGAAGCGAGCGGGGTGCAAGTATTGCATCAGGCTGCGATGGGTATTGTCAGCAATATCGAAGTTGGAGATCTCGATGCGCAAACGGCGTATGACTTGGGGCGACAGGCTGATCGTGCCGAGGCCGACGCGATCTTCTTGGCGTGCGGCAACTGGATGACGATGGATATCATCGAAGCGCTTGAGCGTGACACGGGTAAGCCGGTGTTGAGCACCAATAGCTGCGCGCTTTGGGCCATGTTGAATATTTTAGGCGGCCATGCTGCAGTGCCTGGATACGGCACTCTGTTAAACGATCATCTGAAGGGCTGAGCGCGCGCTTCTTGAGCGCATGGTTTTGCCCCTGGTGCAGGGGTAGCTCAAATCCTGTGTTCTGAACGGCTCAATCTTTTTCTTCGGTTAGGTGAAAATGATGCACTCTGAACGAATCGGTTTTTCTCTGCGCTTTTGGTGTGCCGTGTCTGTCGCGATGCTGCTCGCTTTTCCTGCGCACGCGGCGAACACGATTCGTTTTTACGCCATTGTGGCTGCTGGGGGTAGCGTCGATGCGATGGCGCGCATCGTTGGTGAAAAATTTGGCCCGCTCGTAGACGCGACTGTGGTCGTCGAAAACAAGCCTGGCGGAGGCGGCAACCTGGCAACACAAACGGTTGCGCGTGCCGCTCCAGATGGTTTGTCGATTCTAGTCAGTGGCAACAATCACACGTCGAACTTGTCCTTGTATAAAGACACGGGTTATCAGCTCGATGACTTGATTCCAGTGGCTGAGTTGATGCGAGGGCCCGCTGTGATTGTTGTTCCAAATAACTCGCCGTATCAGTCGTTTGATCAACTCCTGGCAGAAGCTAAAAAGCGCCCCGGGCAAGTATCTTTTGGTACAGCAGGTATTGGCACTGCAAGCCATTTTGCAGCTGAATACACCTTTTTTACGGCTCAAGTGAACATGATCTCGGTGCCATACCGGGGTTCAGGTCCCTCTCTGACAGACCTGATGGGCGGGCAGATTCCGGTGGCAGTGTCGTCGCTTGTCGCAGCAATGCCTCTGATCAAAGCGGGCAAGCTCAAAGCCTTAGCGGTCACTTCTCTTAAGCGTTGGCCCGGCGCTGAAAATATTCCAGCAGTCGCTGAGTTTGGTATGCCAGGCTTTGAACAGTTATCTTGGATTGGTCTGTTTGCGCCCAAAGGGACTCCGCCCGAGATCATCTCGCAATATAGTCAAGCCGCAAAAACTGTATTGGCGGATCCTGAGGTGCAGCGCAGAGTGGCGGGCCTTGGTGGCGTCGTAGGCGAGTACGGTGCGGCGGATTTTAAAAAATTTATCGAGCAAGACTATGACATCGTGCAGAAAATCGTCAAAAGTTCTGGTATGAAACCGGACTGACTTTACGAGAACGCCTAACTCTGCTCAGCAAGCTGGCTAGGCAGGGTGTTTTAACTCGAGACCTGTTCTTGCTTTAAACGCGGCCAGATCGTCAACCGTATCAATGTCAACGACGAAATGTTCGTTTTCGGTTGGGTAGGGATCCACCAACTCGGGGTGCGCTTGTATAAAACCACGACAGGTCACGCTTGGATCCGCAGAGACAATCAACGAAACGGTTTCCTTTGAAATTGCAACGGGGTTGCCACGCTGCCCACCAACGACGGGATAACGAATCTGGGTCATCGGCTTACGTTGCGCAAAGGCGGCTGTGAGCGCAACAAAATCTTCGGCGTTTAACAGAGGCTGATCTGCCAAAGTGATAAACGTGAAGTCAAAAGGCGCCCGCAATCTGCTTAACCCTAAGCGCACCGACGATTGTTGCCCAGCTTCAGGCTGACCATTTCGAACAATGTCGACGTGCAAGGGTTTTAACTCAGCCTCAATCAAGGCATGAAAGTAACCAGTGACCACCACAATTTGATGGATGCCTGCCAAGCGCAGGGCTGCGATTTGCCGAGCTAACAAAGTCTGGCCATTGAGTCTGAGCAAACTCTTTGGCATACCCCCTAGTCGCGAGCCTTCACCTGCAGCCAAGAGCACGGCAGCAGGTACACCTAGAGGTTTTGCTGAGGTGCTGGTGTGCCTGGGTGCCGAATTTGCAGGGGTATTGGGTGTGCGTTCAGTCATGCAAAGCTCAGGTCACGGGTGCAGGATTAAACAGGACCAATGCATTGGCGATTTTCCAGTGTTCAGCCCAGGTCTTACGACCGCTAGCGACCTCGAGCATTAAGCGAAAAATTTCCCAGCCAAGCTCTTCGATTGAAAGTTCACCATCGGCGATGCGACCCGCATTAACATCCATGATGTCATGCCAGCGACGCGCCAGATCCGTACGAGTGGCTACTTTGATAACAGGACATTCGGCCAAGCCATAGGGTGTGCCTCGGCCCGTTGTAAAGATATGAAGATTCATGCCGGCCGCGAGTTGCAAGGTGCCACAAATGAAATCGCTCGCTGGGGTCGCGGCATACACAAGGCCTCGCTGCTCGCGGGTGAGTTTTTCGCCTGGCGGCAAACAGCTCGAAATCGCTGAGCTGCCGCTTTTGATAATCGAACCCATCGCTTTTTCGACGATGTTTGACAGACCACCTGCTTTGTTACCGGGTGTTGTGTTGGCGCTGCGATCGACGTTGGCGCGTGCCAGGTAATTGTCGTACCAGCCAAGCTGAGTCACAATATCCTGAGCGACGCTTGCATTGGCGGCGCGCGAGGTCAATTGGTCTACGCCGTCACGCACTTCGGTGTTTTCGCTAAACATCACAGTGGCGCCTGCGCGCACCAATAAGTCTGCCGCTACGCCAAGCGCGGGGTTGGCGGTGACGCCACTTAACGCGTCGCTGCCCCCACATTGCATACCAACAATCAGCTCGCTCGCGGGCACCGTTTGGCGAGTGCGTTGATTCAGGCGATTCAGATGCACAGTTGCTTCAGCCATGATGGCTTGAATCATGGACATGAAGCCGACATGTTGAGAATCCTGCAGGCAGACGGTATCAACACCGGTTGAGCGCTCGTCCTTGATTGGATAGCTGCCCGGTGGCATGAGGCGATCAGGCTGTAGTTTTTCGCAGCCTAGGCTCACCACCATCACTTCACCACCAAAATTTGGGTTCAGACTAATGTTACGGATGGTGCGGATCGGGATGATGGCCTCGGCAGCATCGATGGCGACGCCGCAACCGTAGGTGTGCTCAAGACCGACGACGTCGTCGACGTTGGGGTATTTGGGCAGCAATTCGGCTTTGATTCGCTGAACCGCAAATTCAACCACTCCGGCAACGCACTGCACGGTCGTGGTGATTGCCAGAATGTTGCGCGTGCCGACCGAGCCATCGGCATTGCGGTAGCCTTCAAAGGTATAGCCTTCAAGAGGCTCGGTCGAGGCTGGTTTGACCGTTGCGATCGGTAAGTTTTCAAAGTTGCGCGCTTCGGGCATGCGCAAGAGTCGCTCGTGCACCCAACTGCCAGCGGGGATAGGCTTGAGGGCATACCCAATCGCTAGGCCGTAACGAATTACGGGCGCATCTTGTGCGAAATCAACTAACGCAACCTTGTGCGCCTGCGGGACTTTGTTCACCAACACTAAGCCAGACGGCAAGACCGTGCCTGCGGGAAGCCCGCCATCATTGCCAACGATCGCGACGTTGTCGAGTTCGTGCATTTTAATGAGATGGGGCTTCGGATGTTGTTGCTCGATTGTCATTGGAGTTTTTCGTTCTTTTTTATGAGGCAAGAGGGCGCGTACAGGTTGCGATCGATCGTTCTGAGTGTATCGTATTGCCTGATCCATGAACAATTTCCTTTTTTCTTTGCTGCCCTTGAGTCTTCTTCATGAAAATTACAGAAATCCGCGAATCGACACGACCGATTAAATCCAATATCCGCAACGCCTATATTGATTTTTCAAAAATGACCTTGAGCCTGGTTGCCGTTGTGACGGATGTGATCCGAGACGGTAAACCCGTGATTGGCTACGGCTTTAATTCGAACGGGCGTTACGGGCAGGGCGCATTGATGCGCGAGCGGTTCATTCCTCGGGTGCTTGAAGCGAATCCTGACACGTTGCTTGATACGAAGGGTGTTTTGTGCCCGCATAAGATCTGGGCAACGATGATGAACAATGAGAAGCCCGGTGGTCATGGCGAGCGCTCGGTGGCGATTGGTACGATTGATATGGCGATCTGGGATGCGGTGGCTAAGATTGAAGGTTTGCCGCTTTATCAGTTGTTGGCCGAGCGCTACGGCGATGGCAAGCCCAAGCGCGACGTGTTTGTTTACGCTGCTGGGGGTATTACTGGCCGGGGCAGGGTATCGAGGGCCTCACCCGTGAAATGCAAAGCTATCTTGATCGTGGATACTCGGTCGTCAAGAAAAAGATTGGGGGAGGCTCGTTAGCTGAAGACTGTAAACGCATCGAAGCGGTCTTGAAGTTGTTGGGCCCTGGGCAGCGGTTAGCTGTGGATGCGAACGGTCGTTTCGATTTGAAGACGGCGATTGAATATGGCAAAGCCTTGTCGCAGTACGATTTATTTTGGTACGAAGAGGCCGGCGATCCACTCGACTTTGAATTACAGGCAGAGTTAGCCAATCATTATGACAAACCCATGGCAACTGGTGAAAACCTGTTTTCTATGCAAGATGCTCGTAATTTAATACGTTATGGTGGCATGCGCCGTGATCGTGACTGGCTCCAATTTGATTGCGCATTAAGTTATGGCTTGGTTGAATACTTACGCACTCTTGAGATGCTCAAAGAGTATGACTGGTCACCGAAGCGCTGTGTGCCGCACGGCGGGCATCAAATGTCGCTGGCAATCGCCGCGGGCCTGGGCCTGGGCGGTAACGAGAGCTATCCCGATTTGTTTCAACCCTATGGAGGGTTTCCGGATGGCGTCAAGGTCGAGAACAGTATCGTGACCCTTCCTGAGTTAGTCGGGATCGGGTTTGAGGGTAAAGCTGACCTGTATGCCGAGATGAAAGCGTTGGCAAGTTAACGGTTGCCAGCATTCAACCCTCAGTACTTAAGCGTTTGCAGCGCCTGGGTGCTGAAGCTTGAATGCAAAACCACGACCGCTTAACGAACCTGCTGAAACTTTTGCGCCCGTTTCGCTGTGTCGGCCTCGGCTGTGTAAACGTTGCCCATTGAGTCAATGGCGATATTATGAATCGAGTGAAAATCCCCAGCCATCCGGCCTGAGCGGCCAAAGGTACCAACGACTTCGCCTGTCTCACGTACTAGAATCCTGACCTCATTGTTCGAACCGTCCGCGACTAAGATATATTTTTGCGCCGCGTCCTGGGTTGGAACCAAATCGGCCACCGTGTTGCGCGTTTCAGGTTCGGTCACGATTTGCCGAAGAAACTTGCCGTCTTTAGAGAACACTTGAATGCGGTTGTTTGCACGGTCGCAGACGAAAACAGTTTGATCTTTCATCAGTCTGACGCAATGCACACCTTGACCAAACTGCGGTGATTGTGGATTGTGGTCCGGGATCTTCGTATCGTCTGGCACATTGCCAAAGGCACCCCAATGGCGCTTATAGGCACCGGTCGTTGCGTCAAACACGATTACGCGTCGATTCTGATAGCCGTCGACAATAAATAATTCATTGGTCGCCTGATCAAGTTCCATGTGGGCGGGGCGGCCAAGCTGTGTTGTTGAGTTACTGCCAAGACTTTTGCCTGGCGAACCGATTTGCATTAAAAATTTACCATCAGCCGTAAATTTCAAGACCATGTTATCGGTAGGATCGTTACCCCCAATCCACACGTTGCCGGTCGGGTCTACATAGATGCCATGTTCATTCTTCGGCCAGTCGTAGCCCGCTCCTGCACCACCCCAGCCACGCAGAAAATTGCCATCCCGGTCGAATTCCATCACTGGAGGTGCGGCGATGCAGCATTTTGATCTGGGTGGGGTCGTGGTGGCGCCGCGTTCATCTTCGGCGAGGCTTCTGGGGCGATGCAGCACCCAGATATGATCGTTCTTGTCAGTGGCGATGCCTGAGACCTGACCTAGTAGCCAGTTATTGGGAAGGGGCTTGGGCCAGTAGGGATCAACCGCGTAGGCGGGCCCGGCAGCAGCGCCTTCAACGCGTTTGCTGTTGTTGACACAGGCTGTGAGTAGAATGGCGGCGAGCATAAAAAATGCGAGCCTGAATAACGAACGGGCGAGGGTCATTGAAGTCTCCGATTTTCGATTAGTTTGCAGTGATGCTAACACCCAATGGTGTTAAGTTCTATCAATTGAGACTGTGCACGGAATGGGCAAGAAAAATTGAGTATGCTTTGCCCGTTGTCTTTGTCCCGACCCTGAGAAATATTGTTGTCTTAAGCATCACAAGTTTTACGATTCGATGAGTCACTTGGGTGTTCATCAAAATGAGGGCCTAAGTAATGGCAAGAGTATGAAAAACAGTGAGGCCATGAACAAAAATAAAGCACATCGGCTCACCGTGGCCGCAGTGCTCAATGCGTTAAAGCCTCAAACGGTGCTTGATATCTGTTGTGGAGATGGCTGGTTGCCTGGCGCGCTGGCTCAGCCAACACAGGTCGACGGGATTGATTTTTATACTGACGCGCCCGTCGGATATGCCAAGTTTCAAACGGCTGATTTCAACCAGGGGATCCCAGAGGCCTTCGGGCAATATGACGCTGCGATTTGTTGTGAGGCGATGGGGTATCTGCAAAACCCCGGGCTGTTTTTGCAAAGCGTGCGCGCGCACTTGAGGCCGGGTGCTACGTTTGTGCTTTCGCTGCCAAATCCAAACTACGCGGGGGCGCGCCTGAATCATCTTATTCAGGGCTTTCCGCGTTCGTATTCTTGGTTTGCGCAAAACACTGCGGCCGAGCCTCACATGCCCTGGCTGACACTGGGCTTGTTTCAACTATGGCTATTGCTTGGTTTAAATGGGTTTAGCGACATTACCGTGCACGAGGTCGACGAAAAAAAACCACGGCGCCAGTCTGAGAGAATCATCGGCTGGTTTATCAAGGGCTATGCCCGAAAAAAAATTAAATCAGCGCAGTCTGCTGCGGTGTCGCAGCTTTGGCGCCAGGCCTTGTCCGACCAGGTGGTGTACGGTCGACAGTTAGTGGTCTCTGCTAAAGTGAGCGCCCAGGTTGCAGACTGAGGCTTAACCACAGGCTTGATCGTTACACGCTTGCTCATCACACGCTTGATTTTTACACTGATCGTCATCGGCATGACGCTTTTCAACTGAATCTTTAAATGACAAACACAGCCATTCACCCCGCAACAGATGTTTCACTTTCTTTAGCGCACTTTGTTCAAAACTGCTGTTGGGATGACATCCCAGAAGTGGTGCGGCACGAGGCCAAACGCTCGTTATTAAATTATTTCTCGACGGCGTTGTCTGCCTGCTTTGATCCAACAATTGAGCGCGCTGCACGGGTCTATGGACGCTTTTCGGTCGGGCCACAGGCGACGGTCATTGGTCGCGGGCAACGACTCGATATGCTGACCGCGGCCGCGCTGAACACCATGGCCGCCAACGTGTTTGACTTTGACGACACCCATATTCCAACGATCATCCATCCGACCGCGCCGGTCGCCCCTGCGGTCTTTGCCTGGTCTGAGACGCAGCGCACGAGCGGGATCGAGTTGCTTCTTGGATTTATTTTAGGAGTTGAGGCCGAGTGTCGCATTGGCAATGCAGTGTCGCCTGGGCACTATGCTCGCGGGTGGCATATCACCTCGACTTGCGGAGTTTTTGGTTCGGCGCTCGCCACCGGTAAGTTGCTTGGCTTAAGCGCGCAGCAATTGGTGTGGGCCTTAGGGTCGGCCTCGGCGCAAGCCTCGGGCTTGGTGGAGACCTTAGGCACCATGTCTAAAAGCGTCAGTATGGGTAACGCTGCACGCAACGGTATGTTGTCAGCCTTCTTGGCACAACAAGATTTTGATGGCCCGGCTCAGCCCCTTGAGGGCGTACGGGGTTTTTTAAATGTGACGGCCGAGACACCTGACTGCCAGAGTATTGTTAGCGACTTGGGGGTGCGTTGGGAAATCCTCAACAACACCTACAAGCCGTTTCCGTGCGGGGTCGTATTGAATCCGGTGATTGAGGCCTGTCTGGGCTTGTCCCAGCACCCAGAACTTATGCAGCAGGGTTTAGAAGCCGTCGAGCGTATTGAGTTGATCGGTCACCCTTTGTTACGACAGCGGACTGACCGGCCTCATGTGACAACGGGTCGCGAGTCGCAGGTCAGTGCGCAACATGCAGTCGCCGTTTCCTTGACGCGTGGCAAAGCGGGACTAGCAGAGTTTAGTGATCAAGCTGTTTCGGATACGAGCTTGCGAGCCTTGGGTGCTAAAGTCGCCTTCGTGGATGATGCCTCGTTTGCGGTTGAGGCTGCGACAGTTAAGTTGCACCTGCGCGGTGGGCAGCGACTTGAAGTGGCGATTGATATCGCGCGCGGAGCACGGGGCAAGCCGCTTTCAGATCAAGACATTGAAAACAAAGTTCGCACGCTATGCGAATATGGGGGCTCGGGCTGCAACCCTGAGCCCTTGATTGACGCCGTTTGGTCAATGGATCGTGCTGCAGACGTGGGACAACTGATGCAATGCGTTGTCGGAAGCGCAAAACCTTAACGAGATTAAAAGAGGCGAACGATGCTAAAAGTCAGGGATAGGTCAACGCAAGCGCGCGTAAGGTTGGCTGGATTGCTTGCGAAGCTGAACGTTGCATGCTTTTTGCTCGTCACTTTTATGGGCGCGCAAGTGTGCGCGCAGACTTCTTTTAAACCGACGGCTCCGGTCAAAATTGTGGTGATGTTTCCGCCGGGTGGCGGAACTGATGCCGTGGCTCGAATTGTGGGCGAACGACTGACTGAGTTGTGGCAACAGCAGGTGATCATCGAAAATAAAGCCGGTGCACAAGGCAATATTGGCACCGCGTATGCGTCGAAAGCAACGCCTGACGGCTACACCTTAATGATTGCACATCAGGGCGTGATGACGGTCAATCCGCATCTTTACAAAGATATGGGGTTCGATGTCAAAAAAGATATTGTCCCGGTCGGGCGACTCACCCAACAGCCCTTCGTGCTCGTTGCGCACCCCTCAGTGCCGGTGAACACACTGAAAGACGTTGAAGCGCTGGCCAAAAGCAAGCCCGGCAAACTGACCTATGGCTCAAGCGCCGCAGGCCCGCAACTGGCGGTTGAACTCTTTAAATTCACCACAGGTGTTGATTTGTTGCATGTGGCTTATAAAGGGGCAGGTCCTGCCGTGATCGATGTCTTGGGGGGCAATATCGACTTGTTGGTGGCCAATCCGTCTTCGGTGGCACAGCATGTGCAAGCCGGTAAGCTTCGTGTGATTGTGCTGTTTGGCTCGCAAGGGGTAGGGGTGCTGCCGGGCGCGCCCACTGCGATCGATGCGGGCTATCCTGCCTTGGGCGATATTCCTGAGTGGTATGGGCTAGCCGTGCCGGCCCAGACCCCCGTTGCTCTGATCGCTGCGTTGAATCACGATGTCAACACGGTACTTTCTGAACCAACGGTACAAAAACGCATTAGTGCCTTGGGCTTGAACGCTTCGCCAAGCACGCCTGCCGAGTTTTTAGACCAAATTAACCGAGACTATGCGCGCTGGGGTAGTTTGATACAAAAAGCGGGGATACGGTTTGAGTGAGCCGCTTGCCTGATTGTTGTCTTATCAACTGTTTTAAGTTTGGCTTAAGAGGTTGTTTTAGGCTTGGTTGTTTTTGTCGTTTTCTTTTTAGGTGTTGTGCTCTTTTTAGGTGGAGTCTTCTTTTTAGTTGCCGTGCTCTTTTTAGGGCTCGTTTGAGCAGGTGTACCTGAGCTAGTTTGTGCTGCAACGGGTGCGACTTGTGCAAATCCAAAAGCAGTCAGCATTAAAAATACGGCAAGTTTCTTATTCATCATCATTCCTTCAGATTGCAGGCGTAACCGGTGTAAGTAAACGTTACTTCACCCTGCGTCTATTTTAGACTGCTTGGGCAGAAACACAATTTGAAACCAGTGATTTCGCTCCTACAAGGTCCAAAAGTGCCAAAAAATCAGAAAATCCCGCCACAAAATGTCGATTTTGATGGGATTGTGTTGTTTTTAGCCCTTGGGTTTATTGTCGGATTACCTTGCTTTATTGTTGGTACTGCTTTGTTTATGTTGGGATTTTCAACCGCCAACTCTGATTTGGTCAGCGTAGCGAGCTTGCTCTATGGCGTTGCAATAGCCGCGATCGGCGGGCGCGGCGTATTGCGTCGGTATCCGCCTAAGTCTGAAGGGCAGGCCTTGATGATTGGTGCGGGGGCGATGGTCGTGATCGCTAGCGGCTACTGTCTGATAAACGCGATTTTCTGGGCCTTGCACCTGCCAGGCGGCTTTGGTGGATAATTCGAGCAGCTTGTGTTTATTGATGGTTGGAATCTAAATGTTGAAGCGAATGTGTTTGCTCGGGCTGGCCGGCCTGAGTTTGTTAGCGCCTGGTGCGTTTGGGCAGACTGCCCCAGCCACCCAATGGCCTACCCAGCCCGTGCGCATGATTGTGCCGTTTCCCGGAGGTGCCAGCACGCTTGACGCGGTGGTGCGTCTGTTGGTGCCCGAGGTTGCGCGCGAGTTGGCAAGCCCTGTTTTTGTCGAAAACAAACCCGGTGCCGGCACGGTCATTGGCGTGGATGCGGTGGCAAAGGCGGGCGATCGGCACACTTTTGGTGGGGTCGCAAATAGTTTTGCTGTCAATCAGTCGCTCGTTCAAAACTTGCCCTACAACCTCAGTAAAGAGTTGGTGCCAGTCATTTTGTTGGCGCGTACCGCAAACGTGCTTGCGGTACGGCCTGATCTGCCGATTCGAAATTTGAGCGAGCTGATTGCTTACGCCAAGAAAAATCCTGGCAAGCTTTCGTATGGGTCATTCGGTAACGGCACGACCCCACATTTTGCGGGTGAAATGCTGAAATCGATGGCAGGCATCGATATGGTGCATGTGCCCTATAAGGCTCAAGGGCCCGCGCTTAATGATTTGCTTGGGGGAAATATTGACCTGATGTTTGGCAATTTGCCCGATTTTTTGGCGCATATTCGCTCGGGTAAACTCAGAGCCTTGGGCACAACCTATTTGACCCGAGCGCCTTTGGCACCAGAGATCCCCACGATTGCAGAACAAGGTCTACCTAACTTTGAAACCGACTCCTGGTACGGAATCATTGCGCCGGCCAACACCCCCAAGATTATTGTTGAACGAATGAATCTTTCGTTGAATGAGGCTTTGACACAGCTTGGCGTTGTGCAAAATCTGCGTGAACGCGGGATCGAAATGATCGGTGGTACGCCAGCAGAGTTCGGCGCGCACCTTCAACGCGAGGTCGCTAAATATGCCGACATCGTAAAAACCTCGAATATGAAAATTGACTGAGCACACCTTATGACTAACTCTACAAACAAGCAGCCTTTACGCATTGCAATCGCCGGTTTGGGCGCCATCGGAAAATCCATTGCCAGCTCTTTGGCTCAAGGCGTAGTCCCCGGGGTTGTACTCACTGCCGTTTCGGCTAAAAATCAAGAGAAAGCGCAGCAGTTTGTGTCAAGCCTTGGTGTGCCGGTGAAGGTGCTCACGCTCGCCCAGCTTGAGCCTGAGGCTGATTTGGTGATCGAGTGCGCGCCAGCGGCGCTTTTAGCCGATATTGTGACCCCCTTTTTAAAAGCAAAAAAACAAGCGATTGTTTTATCGGTGGGGGCGCTATTGTTTAATCAGAATTTGATTGAGATGGCGCGGCAAGAGGGCGGCATCATCCATGTGCCCACCGGCGCACTGATTGGGCTTGATGCCATGATTGCAGCTGCCGAGGGCAAAATCCATTCGGTGCGGATGGTCACGCGTAAACCACCCAATGGGCTGTCTGGTGCCCCGCACTTAATCGAGAACAACATCAGCGTCGAGGGCCTGACTGAGCCGAAAAAAGTATTTGAGGGCAATGCACGCGCGGCGGCTAAAGGATTTCCGGCTAATTTGAATGTGGTGGTTGCGTTGGCGTTAGCCGGCATTGGCCCTGAAAATACCTTGCTTGAAATCTGGGCAGACCCAACGGTCGTGCGCAACACTCACAGCATCGTGGTGGATTCAGACTCAGCGAAGTTCTCCATGACCATGGAAAACATCCCATCTGAAAACCCCAAAACTGGTCGCATTGTTGCGCAAAGCGTCATCGCGATGCTGCGTAAAATGCAAGCTAGCTTCAAGGTTGGCACCTAAGCAAATTCAGTGCACGAATAAGCCTCAAGCCGCTTGCGCGACAGCCTTTTTGCGTGGCAAATCCAGCGTCGTGACGCGGGTGAGTTCGCGTTTGTGGGCTTTATCGTCAAACGGACGAGCCCGATGCATCGTGGTGCGATTATCCCAAATGACCAAGTCACCGAGCGCCCACTCGTGGTGGCTTAAAAACTGTGGGCGTGTCGCGTGCTCGATTAAGTCGCGTAGCAATAAACGGCCTTCCGGCACCGGCCACTCGATCACGCGCTCAGCGTGCGAGGCGAGATAAAGTGATTTACGGGGCGACCCTTCTATCACACGAACGAGCGGGTGCGTTGCCCCAAGCAACTTCGCCTTTTCTTCGGGCGAAAAATCAAAGCCCATGGTGTGTCGCGAGTACGCAATCGAGTGATGAACGTGCAGGTTGGCAATCGTGGCCTTGGTTGCGTCATCCAGGGCATCGTAGGCGGCCCGCATATCTGCAAATTCGGTATCGGCTCGCACCGGCGGTATGTTGCGCGCGTAGAGCATTGAATACCGCCCCGCTGGATCTTCAAACGAGGCGTCTGTGTGCCAGATGCGATTGCTGATCCCGTTAATGCGGCGGCGATCTTCTGCCCCCAAAATAGCGCCGTCTTGCCCAACGTTTGAGATGTCGGTTAGCGCCTCGTTGCCAAAGCGATTTTTGACCAAGACCGAGGACGAGGTTTTAGAATGTAATTCGCCATCCAGACGTTGGGCAAAATCAAGTTGGTCTTGATTTGAAAATTGTTGTCCCCTGAACACCAAGACGCCAAACTCAGTCATGGCGGCCCGTAATTGCTCAAGCGTTGTTTCGTCGCGTACCTGACGTAAATCAAGCGCACTGACTTCTGCCATGAAGGTGGGGTGAAGCTTTTTGAATGTTATGGTCATACTTATGTCTCTCTTGTTATCTTTAGTGCTTTGGGCGCCCGTCGCGTTGCACGCCGCTTGTTGATCATAATAAATATACTCCTTTAAGCAAAAAACCCATGACCTCGAAATTAATTTTTTTGACTAATCCAATTCATCCTCTGGTACACGCCGAAATGGAAACGTTTGCGCGCGTGACGGTCTCCCCGTCAATTCGCGATGAAGACCTGATTGCGGGTGCGCGCGAGGCCTCTATCGTGGTGGTGCGCACGCCCATTCCCGCGGCCTTGTATGAGCAGGCCCCGAACCTGTTAGGTGTGATCCGGCATGGTGCTGGGGTTGACATGATTCCAATCCCTGAGGCAACCGAACGGGGTATCGCGGTGGCGAACGCGCCCGGTACCAACGCTGTGACCGTAGCCGAGTTTGCGGTCGGTCAAATGTTGTCGCTGGCTCACCGGAGCGCCGCCGCAAATCAACGTATGCGCGCGACTGGTTGGGCGAGTGCGCGCGCCTTAGCTGACCAAGGGCTCGAGTTGGCCGGGAAAAAAGTTGGCCTGGTGGGGGTCGGTGCGATTGGGCAGGCCGTTGCAAAAATGTGTCATTTTGGCTTTGGAATGAGCGTATGTGGTTATCGACCAAGCGGTCGGGGATCGTTTGATTTTATAGAAATGACCTCGCTCGAGCAGGTTTTGAGTCAATCGGATTTTGTCGTGCTCGCTTGCCCGCTAAACGCCTCAACCAAGGGGCTCATCAGCCGTGCCTTACTCAGCAACATGAAGCCATCAAGTTATCTGATCAACGTCGCCCGTGGCGCGGTCGTGGATCAACAGGCTTTAGTTGAGGCGTTGACCGAGAAGCGTCTTGCGGGCGCGGCGCTTGATGTGTTCACAGAGCAACCACTGCCGACAGCTTCTCCTCTGTACGGGATGGAAAATGTGTTGCTCTCGCCTCACATGGCCGGAGTGACTGACGATAGCTTGAAGGCGATGGGTAGCTCGGTGGCGCGCCAAGCCAGACAGATCCTAAGTGGTCAATTGCCCGACCACTTAGTGAATCACGAGGCCGCCAGCCAACTGCAAGAGCATCTTGCTCGGCGATTGCGTAAATAGTAAAAAACCCAGTAAGCACTCCGCCGATGCCTCAGTTGCGCAAGCAATACGCGCCGCTGACGTGATAGCCAGACGGGCAACTGCCGCTTTTGACAATTGCGGCTTTTGAGGTGTTGCTGCTAGCCAGACAATAGCCACCACTCGTGTGGTAGCCCGAGGGGCATGAGCCCACTTGGGGCAGCCCGGGCGTTCGGGGAGGAGGGCGTGCAGTAATTGCCGCTGCTGTGATAACCGCTTGGGCAAGAACCCTGCTTAATCAGCGGTTGCGCGAGCGGGACCTGAGCCATGCTTGGCGCGCCAACGAGAGCGAAGACGGCGGTAACCAGCCAACTTGTCAGGGTGACTTGCACGCGACGGATCGAAGAACCTGGGTGGTGGGTCGACATCTTGGCAGCGCCTCTGAGCGAAGTGATCATTGATATGCTCAAGATAACGCTGAACGCGTGTGGGATGCAATTACTTTGAGGTATGCATGCATTATTTTGAAGCGAGAGGCAATTGTGTTGAGGCAGGAGGCCTTATTTTGAAGCAAGAGATAATTAGCTCGAAGCTTTGATATACAGAGCAGTATGCTGACCCCATAGAGCACTTGGCTAAGACAAAATTAGCACAAAAACCATGTCGATTTTTGACGAAATGCGCAATTCTTGAGCAAAACCTGCATTTGTTGGGTACCAGAACGGTGCAGGTTTTCGTCTTAGCGCGCGCGATGCTACTATTTCAGGTTACCGAAGTATGACTATTGCAATTGAATCGAAACAAGCCAATGAATCTGACCTTAAACGCACCTGATTACGTTCGCCACGATGGTTTAAAAAAGTGGGTGGCTGAGATAGCCGCAAAAGCCAAGCCCGCCAAAATTGTGTGGTGTGACGGTTCGCAAGAAGAATACGATCGACTTTGTGCCGAGATGGTGCAGTCGGGGATGTTGCACAAACTGAACCCCGCAAAACGACCCAATTCGTTTTTGGCGCGCTCGTCTCCCGATGACGTGGCCCGCGTTGAAGACCGCACATTTATCTGCAGCAAAAATAAGGCAGATGCTGGCCCCACCAATAACTGGATCGAGCCAGCAGAAATGCGTACCAAGCTCGATGAGTTATTCGAGGGTGCGATGGCCGGTCGCACGATGTATGTGATTCCTTTTTCGATGGGCCCCTTAGGTTCACCGATTGCACAAATTGGCGTTGAGTTATCTGACTCGCCTTATGTTGTGGTCAACATGCGCATGATGACCCGCATGGGTAAAAAAGTGTACGACGTGCTCGGTGCGACAGGTGAGTTTGTACCCTGTGTGCACACCGTGGGCGCGCCTTTGGCTGCTGGTCAGGCTGATGTGGTTTGGCCGTGTAACAACACCAAGTACATCGTGCACTTTCCTGAAACCCGTGAAATTTGGTCGTACGGTTCGGGTTACGGCGGCAACGCGCTGCTTGGCAAAAAATGTTTTGCTTTGCGGATTGCCTCAAATATGGGCCGTGCTGACGCAAGCGCAACCTCACCCGGTTGGCTGGCTGAGCACATGTTGATTTTGGGAGTGACGGCACCTTGGGGTAAAAAATACCACGTGGCTGCTGCGTTTCCTTCAGCCTGCGGCAAAACGAACTTTGCCATGTTGATTCCGCCGAAGGGCTTGGGTCAGCAGGGTTGGAAGATCACCACGATTGGTGACGATATCGCCTGGATCAAGCCTGATGCAAAAGGTAATCTTCGCGCAATCAACCCAGAGGCCGGCTATTTTGGGGTGGCACCAGGTACCAACGAGCAATCAAACTTTAATTGCATGGCAACCTTGGCACAAGACACAATCTTTACCAACGTTGCCCTGACTGATGACGGTGATGTGTGGTGGGAAGGCATGAGCAAGGTTCCTCCTGCACACTGCATCGATTGGCAGGGGCGTGACTGGACACCTGAGCAAGCAAAAGAAAAAGGTATCAAGGCCGCACATCCGAACGCACGCTTCACAGTTGCTGCGACACAAAACCCTGTGTTGGATCCCGAGTGGGATAACCCAGAGGGTGTTGTGATTGACGCCTTCATTTTTGGTGGCCGTCGCTCAACCACAGTGCCTTTGGTAACAGAAGCGCGTGATTGGTCTGAAGGCGTTTACATGGCTGCAACCATGGGCTCTGAAACCACTGCTGCGGCTGTGGGCGAGCAAGGCGTGGTTCGTCGTGACCCCTTTGCGATGTTGCCTTTCTGTGGTTACAACATGGCCGAGTACTTCCAGCACTGGCTGTCGTTAGGTGAACACCTGCAAGCGACTGGCGCTAAGTTGCCGCGTATTTTCTGCGTCAACTGGTTTCGCACAGATGCTGACGGTAAGTTTGTGTGGCCCGGCTTCAGCGAAAACACCCGCGTTCTGAAATGGATGTTGGGTCGTATTGAAGGCGAGGCCAAAGGTCAAGAGCATGTGTTTGGCATTACGCCAAACTACCAAGATCTTGACTGGTCAGGTATGGATTTTTCTCTTGAAAAGTTCACCACAATTACTTCAATCGACAAAGATGCTTGGCGCAAAGAGTTTGAATTGCATGCTGAGCTGTTTGAAAAATTGGCACATGGCTTACCACCAAGCTTGCTTGAGATCAAAGCAGGCTTCGAAAGCCGTTTAGGTTAAGTATCGAGCCACGAGCGGTTTTACGAGCGGGTCCAGAAGCAGCAATCTACTTCCCGCTCCTGAACTCAAAGCAAAGAGCCCCGCAGCATCTCGCTGCGGGGCTCTTTGCTTTTTCTTTTTGCTTTTTTTGCACGCGTGACGCTTGCGCGCAGAACGACTGTCACATCTTACTTTCCCACGTTGTACTTAAATCAAACGGATAGACGGGTCGATCAAGCTTGCTGTACGGAAACCGTGAGTAGTCAGAGCTTGTCACGCCACCGCCATCGCACTCGACCACGGCCTTGGCAATCGGCACAAACACAGGTCGGCAATACATTCTGGATTTCAGCAACACAAAACGATGCTTGGTCGCATCAATGCCGATGTGACTGAAAATGCCCAAGTCCCAGTGCTCTTGAGGCGTCTCAGTCACCATCACCAGCGCTTGAGGCAGCTGCAGTAAGACCGTGCGCCCCATGTAAATGCGTTGACCGGTATAGGTCGGGCCGCTGATGACGTATTCGCCATCTGTGATGCGCAAGACCGCCCCGGTCAGTGTGCGGGGTGTCGTGGTGATGCCTAGTTGGGTTAACGGGACCTTGTCACCAACGGCCACCGAAACCGTTGCGCCAACGCCCGCCGCAATCATTTGTGCAACGGCCTCAGGGTCGCACACCGGCCCGACAACGATATCTTGTAAGCCTTGTGCCAGGGCTTCGTGCAGCACATTCATGTCGTCACACGTACCGCCCGACATGCAGTTATCGCCGTGGTCTAACAGCAGCACAGGCCCCGTGCCCGGTTCTTGAGCAAGCTCTTTTGCCCGAGCGATTGAGGCCGCTAAGGATTCGCTTTGGTAGACAAAGCCCTCGCGGTTATCCCAAATAAAGCCAGCCACGACATCGGCAAATTGCTCGGCAGCCTGTTGGTCGGCGTCGCTGATCACAACCACGCTGATACAGGGCGCAGCGATGTCAGCCAAAGAAAACCCCGCCAAGACTGAGACGCCCAGCATGCCCGCGGCCTCAGCGGCACGCGCGAGTTCGACCGCTTCGTGCATCGCACCGATATCAGTGCGACTGCATAACGTATGCGAGAGCAAGGGTAGGCGGCGCCAGGCCATCTTGGGTTTGATTTTTTTATTGATCATCTCAAGCAGCAAACGCGCGGCGTGGGCGCCGGTTTCGTACATGTCGATGTGGGGATAGGTTTTGAAGCTCACCACGATGTCGCTGTTGGCCATCGTTTTTTCAGTGATTTTTCCGTGCAAATCAAAAGCAACAGCAATTGGGGCATTGGGACACGCAGCGCGCAAACGCTCAAGTAGGTCACCTTCGCCATCGTCAGAGTTTTCGGCGACCATGGCGCCATGCAGATCGAGTGCGATGGCATCGCAACCGGCTGCGGCTGCCACAATCACATCGCACAGATGGGTGTAAGCCTGTGCGGCCACGCGACCGCTTGGGTTGGCTGTGGCGCTGCAGGCTACGACAACTTGATGGCCGGCTTGTTCAAGCAGATCAATGTAGGCGGCGATGCCGGTGCGTGTGCCCTTAGAGGCAGCGTAGGCTTGATCACCATAGGTTGGGCCATGATCGCCAAATGAAGACAGTGGTGTGGGAACCGGCGAAAACGTGTTGGTTTCGTGATTGAGTCGCGCAAGTAGTATTTTCATGCTTGGCTCGCACGTGCAAGCATGGCATGCAACAACACATTACAACCGGCCTCTAGGTGTTCGGCTTTCGCGTCTTCGATTTCGTTGTGACTGATCCCGTCTTTGCAAGGTACAAAAATCATCGCAGTTGGCGCCACGCGCGCCATATAGACTGCATCGTGCCCCGCGCCGCTTACGACATCCATTTCTGAGAGCCCAATCGTTTGTGCGCCCGAGCGCACGGCGTTCACCAACTCTTGGGCAAAGGCCGCCGGAGGAAAATACACCACTTGCGTCACGGTGATACTAACCTTGCCTTGCTTGGCGATCACTTGCGCTTGTGCGTTGAGCTTGTCGACCATCGCGGTTAAGGTGGCGTCTGAGTCGGCCCGAAGGTCAACCGACATTTTGACTGATCCGGGGATGACGTTGCGTGAATTCGGGTATACGTCAAGCATACCGACCGTGCCGCGTGCGTTTGGAGCATGATCAAGCGCGAGTTCGTGAATCAGTTGCACCACATGCGAGGCCGCCAGCAAGGCGTCATGGCGTAAGGGCATTGGGGTAGGGCCTGCGTGGGCTTCAGAGCCTGTAATCACAACATCAAACCAGCGTTGGCCCAACGCGCCGGTAACCACGCCAATGGTGATGTCGTGGGCCTCAAGCACGGGGCCTTGTTCAATATGAGCCTCAAAATAGGCACCAATCCCTTTGGGGCTGACTGAATCCTGGCCAGCATAGCCAATTGAATTCAAGGCTTGCCCAACCGTGATGCCGTCGCGATCTTTTTGAGCCAAGATAAAGTCTTTATCGAATTCGCCAATAAAGGCGCCTGAACCCATCATCACAGGGACGAAGCGCGAGCCTTCTTCGTTTGTCCAGACGACCACTTCAAGTGGAGCCTTGGTGGTGACGCCTGCATCATTCAGTGTTTTGAAAACCTCAAGGCCTGCTAAAACCCCATAGTTGCCGTCAAATTTGCCACCGGTCGGTTGAGTGTCGATATGGCTGCCCGTCATCACTGCTGGTAAGCTGTTGTCGAGCCCAGCGCGTCGGGCAAAGATATTGCCAACGCTGTCGATGCGAATTGAACAGCCTGCCGCTTTGGCCTGTGCCACAAAAAAATCACGCCCTTGACGGTCAAGGTCGGTCAACGCTAGTCGGCAGACGCCCCCTTTGGGCGTTGCGCCGATTTGGGCGAGCTCCATCAAACTGTTCCAGAGGCGCGGGCCGTCAATGCGCAGCGCAGCATGTGGCATTAAAGAAACAGTAGACATCCAAAAACTCCGAAGATAAGGTGAGTGAATCAGGTAACCTAGCGAATATATGTAATAGTGCCTGAAATTAGTTGCAGTCGTGCCTGACTTTAATCTTAATAGTGCCTGAAAGTACTTTGCTGAGCGCCCGAATTTAATCTGATAAGGTTCAACCAAACATGAAACTCGATGCGATCTCGCACCGCAATCGCAATACCAAAATTGTAGCGACTCTGGGCCCGGCCAGTAGCGAGCCCGCCATGATTCGGCGTTTGTTTGATGCGGGTGTGGATGTGTTTCGTCTGAACTTTAGCCACGGCACCCACGCTGACCACAAGTTGCGCTACGACGCGATTCGTCAGATTGAGGCCGATGTGGGCCGCCCAGTCGGTATCTTGCTCGATTTGCAAGGGCCAAAGCTGCGGGTCGGCAAGATTGTGGGTGGCAAACAGTCGCTCGAAGCCGGCCAAAGGCTGCGGTTCGACTTGGACCCCACCCCCGGCGAGAACGGGCGGGTGCCACTGCTGCACCCAGAAATTTTTGCCGCGATTAAACCTGGCGATGATTTGTTAATTGACGATGGCAAAGTGCGCGTGCGCGTCTTGAGTTGTGATCCCACTCATGCCAACGTTGAGGTAATCAACGCAGGCGTGATTTCAGATCGCAAAGGGGTGAATGTGCCTGGGGCGATTTTGCCTTTGTCCCCGATCACGACCAAAGACCGCGAAGACCTAGAGTTTGGTTTGAGTATTGGGGTCGATTGGGTGGCGCTTTCTTTTGTGCAGCGCCCCGAAGACATTGCCGAGCTCAGAGGGCTGGTTCAAGATCGCGCCTGGGTGATGGCCAAGCTTGAAAAGCCTTCTGCGATTGATTCGCTTGAGGCGATCGTGGCTGCCTCAGATGGTGTGATGGTTGCACGCGGTGATCTCGGTGTTGAGTTACCTCCTGAAGAAGTACCTGTCTTGCAAAAACGCATTGTGCGCGTCTGTCGCGAAGCGGGTAAACCAGTGATCGTGGCCACGCAAATGCTTGAATCAATGATTGCCTCGCCTGTACCGACCCGCGCCGAGGTCAGCGACGTGGCCACCGCCGTGTATGACGGTGTTGATGCGGTCATGCTGTCAGCCGAGTCGGCTTCGGGGGCGTATCCGATCGAAGCGGTCAATATGATGGACCGTATCCTTCAGAGCACTGAGCGTGACCCTATTCAGCGCTTGACGATGGACGCGACCTTTCGCCGCCGTCACCGCGATGCCCGCGATGCGATCTCTGCAGCAATTCGCACTGTGGCAGAGACCTTACCGGTTGCGGCCACCGTTGCTTACACATCCTCGGGGTCGACAACGCTGCGGGTTGCGCACGAACGACCACGCGCACCGATTCTGAGTATGACGCCTAACACCGCAGCGGCGCGACGTTTATCGCTCGTCTGGGGTGTGCATTCGATTCAGGCGGCCGACGTGCAAAACACAGAAGACATTGTGTTGCGCGCCACGCAAGCCGCTGAAAAAAATGGCTTTGGTCGGCCCGGCGAGGCCTTGTTGATTATTGCAGGCACGCCTTTTGGTGTGTCTGGTACGACGAACTTGTTGCGCATCGCTTGGATTGGCGATACGCCGGCGGCGGCCTGATCCGCTACACTCAAGAAAAATATTCAAAATAAATTGGCAGGAGACAAATGATGGCCCATGCAGGTGTGCGTTTTGGTATCTTTTTAGCGCCGTTTCATCAACTCGGTGATAATCCCACGCTGGCGTTAGAACGCGATCTTGAGTTGATCGAATGGCTTGATCACTTAGGCTATGACGAGGCCTGGATCGGCGAGCATCACTCGGCCGGCTGGGAGATCATCGCTTCGCCTGAAATTTTCATCGCGGCTGCGGCACAGCGAACCAAGCGAATCATGCTTGGTTCGGGCGTCACAAGTTTGCCCTATCACCATCCATTTTTGGTGGCACAGCGCTTCGTGCAGCTTGATCATATGACCCGTGGTCGGGTGATGCTAGGTTGTGGCCCAGGTGCGCTAGTGTCCGATGCCTACATGATGGGTATCGAGGCAGAAAAACAACGCACGATGATGGATGAGTCTTTGGGTGCCATCATGCGTTTGCTTGAAGGCAAAGAGCCCGTCACGTTGAAGACTGACTGGTTTGAATTAAAAGAGGCGCGTTTGCATCTTGCCCCTTATACCAAAGGCTGTTTTCCGATCGCGGTTGCGACCTCAACGACACCGTCGGGTGTGCTGACGGCAGGTAAATACGGCGTTGGCATGCTGTCGCTCGGTGCCGGGTTACCTGGTGGCCCACAAAAGCTTGCCGAACAATGGAAGCTCGGTGAAGAGCAGGCTGCAAAGTTTGGCAAAACCATGAATCGCGATGACTGGCGTCTGGTTGTCAATATTCACGTTGCCGAAGACGACGAAACTGCCATGCGTGAGGTGCGTGCACGTGAGCGTGTTGAAACGTTGAGCTACTTCAGTGAAACACTCGGGCGCCCACCGATGCGCAGCGAAGATCCGCTGGGCGATGGCTTGAAGGCGGGCACGACGATCGTGGGCTCTCCTGAAACCGTGGCAAATGGTATTGCCCGTTTACTCGAGTTCACCGGCGGTGGTGCTGGCGCGGTCATGTTCAGATCGCACGAGTGGGCCACGCGCGAACAAATTATGCGTAGTTACGAACTCTTTGCCCGTTGGGTGATGCCTAAGTTTCAAGGCAGTATGGATTCGTTGTACGCCTCACGCCAGTGGGTCAGTGAAAACCGTAGCGGTATTTTTGGCCCGCATATGGGGGCGATGCGTAAGGCGTTTACTGACGCAGGGCAAGAGGTGCCCGATCATATGCGCTTGAAATTGCACACCGGTCCGACACCATTGGTGGAAAAATAAGATGTGTGATCACGGCAAAGGCGCTTTTTGTGGTTGGAAGGGTTGGAGCAAGGTGCCAACCCCACAGGCTGGCGGCGGCAGCGGCCCTTGGATTGACCTGACCCATCGGCTGACTGAAGACTTGTCTCGCGCCTCGATTTTTCCGCAACCGCGGATCCGGCAGATCGTCAAAATGCCCGAGAGCCCACTGAATATCACTGAGATTCACATGGTGGCGCATCACGGCACACATGTGGATGCACCCCGACACTTTTTAAGTGATGGCCCGTGCTTCGATGAGATCCCGCTTGATCGTCTGTATGGCCCCGGTGTGGTTTGGCGTATTGAAAAAGGCCCTCTTGAACTGATCGAACCGTCTGACTTTGAGGCGGCTCGGCCCCGCGTGCAGCCAGGCGATATCGTATTGCTGGATACCGGTTGGGCACAACACGTGAACACCGAATATTACGAAGACCACCCAAGCTTAAGCGCCGCAGCGGCGCAATGGTTAGTGGATCATGGGGTGAAGTTGCTTGGTGTTGACTTTAGTACGCCTGATCTCACCATTCATAAGCGTCCCGTTGATTTTGATTGGCCGGTGCATCACATCTTGTTGGCGCATGGGGTACTGGTGGCAGAGCACCTGACCAACTTACGAAGCTTGGCGAATCAACGCGCAGAAATATTGTTTATGGCGTTGCCTTTGGCGGGCTCGGATGGTGCACCGGCGCGTGCCGTTGCTCGGCCATTTACCGACGGGCATGCATCGCTTATAACCTGAGCGAAGCCTCTTGCTTAGCCAAGACCGACTCTTGGCGAATCAGGTCTAGTACGTGGCGCTTGATATCGTTAAAGCCGGCTGAGGTGATGTCGCGGGGGCGGTCTAAGTCAATGGAAATAGTTTCGCGAATCTTGCCCGGGCGGTGTGTCATGACGACCACTTGTGTACCCAAAATCAAGGCCTCATCGACGCTGTGGGTGACAAAGACAATCGTGCTGCTGTAACGCTGCCAGATCGTCACGAGCTCTTCTTGCATATCGAGCTTTGTCTGCGCATCGAGCGCGGCAAACGGTTCGTCCATTAAGACAACGGCCGGGTTTTGCAGCAGTGCACGCGCAATACCCACGCGTTGAGCCATGCCGCCTGAAAGCTCTCCGGGCAGATGATTTTCAAACCCATTGAGCTTGACCGCCTCGATAAAAGGTTGAGCCGCGGCTTGCCTGTCTTTTTTGCTTAAACCCTTTAGCTTTAGCGCAAAGGCCACGTTATCCCAAACCGGTAACCACGGCATCAAGTTCGGTTGCTGAAAGACCATACCGCGATCGGCACCAGGGCCCGTGATGAGTTTGCCATCGACTTTCACCTCGCCTGAGGTCGGCTTTTCAAAGCCCGCAATCATGTTGAGTAAAGTCGATTTACCGCAGCCGCTGGGGCCAAGCAGGCAGACAAGCTCTTTCTTTTCAACGGAAAGGTCTATGTGGTCAATCGCCAACATGTCAGTGCCACGCTGGGGGTCTTTAAAGACCTTGACGATATTATTGAGTTCAATAAATGACATAAAAGTTGCTTAAGCCCGTGACCCTTGCACTGTACCGGCATGTTGCCAGCGCAGCAGGCGACTCATGATCGACTTGATCAATAAATCGGTTAAAAATCCCAGCAAACCGATGCTGATCATGCTGGCAATCACCAGGTCGTAGCGTAGAAAATAATACGAATCCCAAAGCGAATATCCCAAACCACTTTTGACTGCGACCATTTCGGCCGTCACGGTCAACATCCACGCGGTACCGACTCCGATGCGCAAGCCTGCAAAAATGCTGGGCATTGCAGCAGGAAGCACGACAAAGCGTAAAAGTTGCGCTTCGTTTGCACCAGCCATCGCTGCTGCGCGCAATAAATCACGGTTGACGGTTTTGACGCCGTGAATCGTATTCATCAAAATCGGAAAAAACGAACCTAAAAAAACCAGAAAGATGGCGGGCTTGTTCGCAATCCCAAACCAGATAATCGCAAGCGGTATCCATGACACTGGCGGAATCGGGCGCAACATCTGTAGCGTTGGTTCGATCGTTTTCTCGACCCAGCGCCACCAGCCAATTGAAACGCCCAGCGTCACGCCAAGCACTGCGGCAAGTGAGTAGCCAGCAAAGACACGAGTGCTACTTGCCAGCGCATCGCCAAGCCAACGGCCCGAGATATCTTGCGCAGACTCATCAAATCCAAAAATCCAGTCGCCCCAGGTCATAAAGACCCGCGACGGTGCTGGTAACAAAGCAGGGGGCAGGTAGCCGATTCTGGCCAAGAACTCCCAGAGCGCCAGCAAAAATACGGGTACTGCAAAGCGAGCCCGTTGCCCCCAAATATCTGACCACAGCGAGCTCACCGCGAAACCACGCGATCGTTGTGAGCCAGTTGTGTCATCGGTATTGATTGGTTCATTGCTGAAGTACCCTAAAATTTAAGCGTGGTTGCTGAGGCGTGGCGTGCGTTAAAAACCAAGTTCTTTCGGCGTCTTGCCTGTCACCGCCGTCAAAAATGTGTAGTTCATATTTTTGTCGATGTCGGCTGTCACGTCGCGCGAAATGTATTTAAGGTCGCGCATCATGTCTGCAATTGCTAGCGTGGCACCACGGTACATGGTGTAGTCAGGATAGGCGTTTTGCAACGCCTCAGTGGCGATTGCGCGCTCAAGGCCAGTTCCTTTGACGATGCTATCGACCCAGGCTTGCTTGTCTTTATTTAACTGATCAACAAGTGCCACGACCGCTGCAACCGTTTGTTTAACGGCTTCTGGCTGACTTTTGACAACGTCAGAGCGGGTCACAATGAGGTTTGTCAGTTTGCCCGCCGCTTGATCGTACGG
Organism: uncultured beta proteobacterium; assembly: GCA_903932425.1. Taxonomy (GTDB): domain Bacteria; phylum Pseudomonadota; class Gammaproteobacteria; order Burkholderiales; family Burkholderiaceae_B; genus Zwartia. The sequence goes on from CAIZGG010000282.1 coordinate 51,183, forward strand.
AAAATTAAAGTGTTTGCCGACCCCGCCCAAGCGGATTTGTGACGCAAAAGGTTCTACCGTACCGATCAGTTCTATTTCACCACGCTGCAAGGCCGAGTTATGGTCAGCGGGGTTCGGGATGTTGACAAACTGCACGTCGCGGGTGGGGTTGATGCCATTTTTTAAGAGTTCGCCGCGCATGTGCAGGTCTTGCGCGTTGCCGCGTGATGCCGCAATGCGGAACGGTTTACCTTGCGCTTTGTAGTCGGCGATGATTTTTTTCAACCCCGCCCAGTCATTGGCCGCCAGCGGAAAGTCTTTTGCGACGATGAGCTCTGAGCCACCGTTCACCTGGCCTGAAATAGCGACCAAATCCATCCCTTTATCTAAGCCTGTCACAAAATGCAGATAAGTGACCTGAGCAATATCGACGCTTTTAGAGACTAGCGCTGTCAGCGCGTCGTTGCCCGAGGTAAAGTTGATTGCTTCAATTTCTACCCCTTTAGCCAGACCTGGCACCATTGCCATCGAGAGGCAGTGCGCGCATTTTGCGTAGGCCATTTTTATTTTTGGAGTGGCTTGCGCCATCGCCTCGAAGGGCAACGCAAACATCAATAGCAAAGTTGTAACGCCGACTGCGCGCAGCCAAACGCTTTTGAGCGGACGTGAAAGTAGTGAGATGTGATCCATAAAAACTCCTTGTGAGCGATGCGAACGAAGTGCTTTTAATCAAGCAAGATATGTGCCACGGATTTGCTACAACTGCGGTAAAGAATAGTTTTATTTATTTTGCGCCGCGTTCACGCGATATCGATCCCCGATGCCTTCATTTGGTGCGTATCTCGATTGCCTAGAGTCAGGCTGTCAGGCAATATGGTACCTAATCCCAACTTTTTGGAGTTTTCGTTATGGATCTGAGCCGTTTCCCACGTCGCCGTTATTCGCAAGGGCCTTCTCCCATCGAGTTTTTGCCTAACTTCACCAAGGCTTTAGGCGGGCCGCGGGTCTGGATCAAGCGTGACGACATGCTGGGTCTGGCGCCTGGCGGTAATAAAACCCGTAAGCTCGAGTTTTTGATGGGCGACGCGCTCGCAAAGGGGGCAGATACGCTCGTGACCTGCGGCGCGCCTCAGTCCAATCACTGCCGTATCACGTTAGCCGCCGCCGTAAAAGAAGGCCTGAAGTGTCGTTTTGTGATCGAAGAGCGCGTACCGGGTAGCTATAAATTTGATGCCACAGGTAATCAGTTTATGTTTCGCTTGCTGGGCGTTGAAGCGGTGACTGTCGTGCCGGGTGGCAGCAATATGGCCGAAGCGATGGAGAAAGTCGCACAAGAGGTGCGTGCCAGCGGTGGCAAGCCGTACATCATTCCAGGTGGTGGCTCGAACGCGATTGGTGGCTTGGGCTACGTCGCCTGCGCCCAAGAGCTTCAGCAGCAGCTGTTGCAGATGGGGCAGCCCATGGATCATTTTGTCGTAGGTTCCGGCAGTTCCGGAACACATGGCGGTCTGGTGGCGGGTTTTCTTGGCAACAATATCCAAATCCCACTGGTCGGCATTGGCGTGAGCCGCGATCCTTCAGATCAAAACCCCTTGGTGCACAAAGAGGCGCAGGCGATTTTGGATTTGCTTGGAGTCAAAATTCAGGTGCCAAGCGAAGCTGTGCTGAGTTTTGGTGATTGGTGGCGTCCGAAGTATTCGGTGCCGAATCCCGCGATGGTTGAGGCCGTGCAGATGCTAGCGCGTACCGAGGCGATTTTGCTTGATCCGGTTTACACCGGCAAGATCATGGCAGGGCTCATCGGTTTGAGCCGCAAGGGTTATTTCAAGCCTACCGATAACGTGCTGTTTTTACATACGGGTGGTGCGACCGCGCTTCATGCCTATGAGTCTGTGGTGCTCGGTGATCCTGCCGACGCCGCGTAAGCCGTTTCGCTTCAGTTGTTGGGATTAGAGGCGCCTCATAGATTGCTTGACGCGGGCTCAGCTGACCAGCTAAGCCCGTGGCAGGCAATCAGGTATGGCCTGATGCGAATTTTGTAAAAATAAAAAATAAATATATCCGGAGATAAAAAAAATATGAAGCTTGGTTTAATTGGCCTTGGCAACATGGGTAGCCATTTTGGTAGCCGGTTTTTGGCAGCAGGTCATGAGCTTGTCGTGTATGACACTAACCCCGAGGCCTTAGACCGCTTAAAACAAAAAGGTGCTCGCGTGGCGGGCAGTGCCCAAGCGATGGCAGATGAGGTCGAGTTTGTGTTGTTGTGTTTACCCATGCCTTCAATTGTGCAGGCTGTGGTGCAAGGCCCTGCCGGCGTTATGCAGGGCAAGGCGGTGAAGGTGATTGTTGATCTGTCGACAACGGGCCCTTCGGTCACTGACTCAGTCGCCGACGCCGCTGCGGCAAAGCAAATTCAGTGGGTCGGGGCTCCGGTAAGTGGAGGCACGACGGGGGCAGAGAAGGGCACGCTCACTTTGATGGCGTCGGGCCCAACGGCCGCTTTCGAGCAAGTGAAGCCTTTATTATCAGTGTTGGGTACAAATATCTTTTACTTGGGCGAGCAAGCTAGCCTGGGTCAGACAATGAAGATCATTAACAACACGCTTTGCGCGGTCAACATTGTGGCAAGTTGCGAAACCTTGGTTTACGGAGCCAAAGCAGGGCTAGATGCCAAAACAATGTTAGATGTCATTAACGTGTCGAGTGGTCGCTCGTTTATTACGCAAGAAAAAGTGCCTCAGTGCATCTTGAATCGAGAGTTTCCGACGCGCTTCACGACTGATTTGTTGCACAAAGATATTAAGCTTTGCATTGAAGAGGCTGAAAAGCTTGGGGTGCCTATGACGGTGAGCCCCGCCGCTCGTCAGTTTTTATCCTTTGCAATTGGGCAAGGCGATGGCCCCAAAGACTATGCCAATATCATTAAGCATATCGAGGGTTGGGCGGGCGCCGAATTTGGTACCGCGCAGTCCAAGCAATAGTTTGACTGTTTTTTCACTATTTACGTTGAGGTGCCTATGAAGTTTCGTTTTCTTGTTAGTGCAACGGCTCTTGCTACTGCGTTCGCGATGAATCCGGTCTTTGCGCAATCGGCAGAGTCAACCCAACTCGGTGATGAAAAGTATCAGCCGCGTGTGGGGCAAAGTGGTAAGGATGTCATTTGGGTGCCCACCAACGACGCCGTAGCCGACGCGATGCTGAAGGTCGCGAAGGTCAGGCCAACCGATCTCGTGTACGACTTGGGCGCCGGGGACGGAAAAATCGCGATCGCCGCGGCAAAAAACTTTGGCGCGACTGCGGTGGGGATCGAATACAACAAAGATATGGCAGAGCTCGCCAGACGCAACACCGAGCGGGCAGGGGTGTCGGATAAAGTCAAAATTATCCACGGCGATATTTTTGTTGAAGACTTTTCAAAAGCGACCGTGGTGACGATGTACCTGTTGCCCGATCTGAACTTAAAAATCCGTCCTACCATCCTAAAAATGGCGCCAGGCACGCGTATTGTGACCAACTCGTTCAACATGGGTGATTGGGAGCCTGACGATACGATTGGTACAGGCTACGCGCAGGGCTATTTCTGGATTGTGCCGGGCAAGGCTGCCGGCAAGTGGGCGCTAAAAGGGATGGAGGGCTCGCAACAAGAGGCCACGCTCGAACTGACGCAGAGCTATCAGCGCGTTGGTGGCACCATTAAGTTGTACGGCACCACGCAGCCAATTCTCGGGGCAACACTGACAGGGAACCGTTTGAAATTTACCTTCCTGGACCACAGCAAGCAGTCTCGGATCATCGAGGCAACCATTAACGGCGATGAGTTGTCAGGCCAGGTCCTTGAGAATTCACCACTCTATTCAATTACAGGCACGCGTACTTCACAATGACGTCTTCTACTGTCGCTAGCAATCAGCCCACCCAACAACTCAGCGCTTTTAGTGCCATCGCCATCATTGTTGGCCTTGTGATTGGTGCAGGTATTTTTAAAACACCTTCGATGGTCGCCGGTGTCACGGGTGATGCAGGGTGGTTAATCGTGGCCTGGGTGTTGGGGGGCGTCATCTCTTTGGCTGGCGCACTTTGCTACGCAGAGCTTGCCACAACGTATCCGCATGCAGGGGGGGATTATCACTTTTTGGCCCGAGCCTTTGGCAAGCCAGCCTCCTTTTTATATGCATGGGCTAAAGCAACGGTGATCAACACGGGTTCGATCGCGTTGCTGGCGTTTGTGTTTGGCGATTACATGAGCAAAGTTGTGAATTTGGGACCGCACTCTACGGCACTTTGGGCCATTGGGATTGTGGTGGTGCTCACACTGATCAATCTTGTTGGCTTGAATGCGGCTTCGTGGGTACAAACTTGCTTGACGATGATCGAGGTCACGGGCTTGCTTTGTGTGGCGGTTGCGGGTTTTGTGTTGTCGGGCGACGCCCCCGCATCGCCGGCGCTGTTTTCCTCTTCTCCCAGTTTAGGCATGTTTGGTTTGGCCATGGTGTTTGTATTGCTGACCTACGGCGGCTGGAATGAAGCGGCCTATATCTCGGCCGAGGTACGCGGCGGCAAGCGCGCGATTGTGCCTGTGATTGTGATCAGTATCGTGATTCTGACGGTGATCTATTTGCTTTTCAATATCGCGGTCTTAGCTGGCTTGGGCTTGTCGGGTCTGGCTGGAAGCAAAGCGGTCGCGGCCGACCTCATGGGTAAGGCCTTTGGCCCTTGGGGCGAAAAAATGCTTGGGATTTTTGTGGCCGTATCTGCCTTAACCAGTATTAATGCAACCATGATTGTGGGAGCGCGCACCAATTACGCGCTGGGACGTGACTGGCCTGCCCTGCGGTTTATGGGTAATTGGCACGCCGAGCGCGGGTCGCCCGTTGCAGCCTATGTGGTGCAGTCGCTCTTGAGTTTGGCCTTGGTGGGCCTGGGTGTCTGGCAGACCGATGGGTTCGAGGTCATGGTTGAGTTCACCGCACCGGTATTTTGGGCGTTTCTGTTTTTAGTGGGGGTTTCTCTGTTTGTGATGCGAGTCAAAGACCCTCAGGCAGAGCGTCCTTTTAAAGTACCGCTGTACCCCTTTACCCCTATTTTGTTTTGTCTGACGTGTGGTTACCTCACGTATTCAAGCGTGACCTACGCCATGAGTAAGGGAGCCGTTTATATTTCTTTGCTCGTGATGGCAGTTGGCGTTGTGGCGCTGGCGATTACTCATTTCTCTAAAAAAGCTGCCTGATCGTCAGCACTTGTCCAGCAGGTGAGGGGGCCTCGAGGGTTCAGGAAAGATGCCAAAATTGTTTGAGTGCGAAATCGCCCTGACTTCAACGCAGTTGCTGTCAGACCCGCGCTTGGGCAGTTGGGTGGGCCATACGTTAGAGCTTTGGCTATTTGAAGGCTTGCAGGCGCGCCAGGCGTTAGCCAGCCAACTGCAGCAGCGTGGTATCCAGGCGCGGGTGCGAAGCGCATACAAGCCACTACTTCACGCCTTTTTAGAAGAGGTTGACGCCGCGACGCTTGCCTCGGTGGTCATTGAGTATCCGCGCCATGAGGCGGCCGACCCGCGACGGTTTTTGCTTGAAGGCTATCCCTTAGAATCGCTGCTCCCTGGCGTTGACGTGTCTTGGGTTGCCTCGCAAGTGATCGCCTCGGGCTCACTTGAACAACCTACCTATCAAATCAGGTTGACAGACCGCTTGGGCGTGCTGCATACGCATTCGCTTCTTGCACCCAATCTACTCAAGACGGATTTGGCACTTGAGCAAACGTTGCTCTGTCCGACAGGGTATTTGAGAGTCAGCGACGCGCAGTCGTTTCAGGTGTTACATGCCCAACGGCTTGAGACCGAATTTGAGCAAGCGTTTCAGGCGCTGATGCGTTGGGTGACCGAGCACCCCTGGGTGAGCGATGAGCCATACTTCGAGAGACTTTTGCTAAGCGTTGAGTTGCCTGGTATCGAAACAGTCGATCGGCAGGGCAGGCTGCTAGCCAGCACCTACGAGGCGTTGCACGAAGATCTGTATTTTTCGGTACTTGAGTTTTTTCATCGCCGTTCAAAAAGACCGGCGGGCGATCGTGGCTTGCAACCCGGTCAGATTGTGCCTGACGTGCGCGTTGGGAAAGACGTTGTTAAGGTGCGTGTCGAATATTACCCGGCGGGCTCTAAGCTTGCAGATTTGCAACAAACGACACTAGAGACTGTTCAGGCGCTCGGTGCCAAGCTCAATCCAGCAACCAATTCATCAATCAATCTAGCATTCGATCCAGCAATCGATCTTGAACGTTGTTCTGGGGCGCTTTCGTCCGAGTCAGTTCATGCCGCGCTTGCTTTATTGTCGGGTCAAAACTTTGAGGCACTTTCTCGCCAGGGGCGTCTGGTAAAGGGCGTGTATTGCCCTGGTAGTTTGCCAGCTGTTGTGTTGACGGGCGGCCAGCATGCCAATGAAGCCTCGGGCGTGGTCGGTGCGCTAAGAGGCGCTCAGTGGTTAGCCGCACAGCCACTGGCTCACTTTGCCGTGGTGCCACTTGAAAACCCCGATGGCTACGAGCTTTTTGCGCAATACCGTGCCATTCACCCACAGCATATGCATCATGCGGCGCGTTATACGGGCTTAGGTGACGATCTTGAGTATCGCGAGCGAGCACCCTGGTATGAAACCGGTGCACGCAGGCAAGCCGTTGCGCTCACGCAAGCTCAGTTGCACCTGAGCCTGCACGGATATCCGGCGCACGAGTGGACGCGGCCGCTTACGGGTTACGTGCCGCGCGGCTTTACCTTATGGAGCCTGCCGAAAGGTTTCTTTTTGATTGTGCGCTATCAGGCCGCCTACAAAGACCTTGCTCTGCGCTGGCTTGAGGCGCTGACCGAGTCAATTTCGCAGTTGCCGGGTGTTGCTGAATTTAATCGTACGCAACTCAAGCGTTACGAGTCATATCTTGGCTCGGGTGGTTTTGAGCTCAAGCATGGTGTCGCTTGCGTACTTTCACAAAACGATCAGCAAAATGTTGGTGTGAAATTGGTTACAGAGTTTCCGGATGAGACTATTGTTGGCGAGGAATTTGCCTTTGCGCAGCAAGTGCAAACCGACACCGTACGTTTGGCTGTTACGCACTGGTGGCGCCTGTACGGCTCAGCACCGATAGAGGCGTGAGGCCTAGTGCTGACAGGCGCTTAGTGCTTAAGGCCCAATACAGCCAGGCTCTCGGCGTACACCACTGCGTTTTCGCATAGAAACACGACAATGTCGTCGGGATCCATGTTTTCAAGCACTTGCACCACTTGTTCTGTGCTGTCGCCAAGGGCTTCGACACCTGCAACGTGAACCTGCGCGCCACTTTCAAACACTGAGAGTGGCACAAGCTCTTCGACGACGGCCATGTCGACAACTGATACGACGACATAGGCCTGCACACGCAAATCATCCGCCTGCACCTCAAGCAAGACCCCGCCTTTGATGGTTTCGAGGACTTTGCTGGTGATCATGAGATCCATGGTTACGCCGCTTTAGCTGTTAAAACTTTTTCTTCAAGTGCCTCGAGCAGCGCAGAAAGCATTTGATTTAATTCGGCGCACATCAAGGTAAAGTCGCCATCAAATTGCTCGTTGGCGTCGACGGGCATATTTTGCTCAGACTGATCCAGAATGTCTTGTGCAGCCACCCGTTTGATATCCAGGTTTTCGGTTAAGACAAACGAGACGCGGTCGTTAAAAGTGAGGGCCAGGCGCATGCATTGCTTGCCACCTTTAATGTGCTTTTGAATATCGTCACTATCCAGAGCGTGTTTCACATAACGTACCGCAGCCGCCTTGTCACCGCCCGCGCGCAACTCGGCATCCTGATCCACTGAAAAATTTGCAGGTCCATGGCCGCTGAGTACCCAGTCTGTCATGGCGGCGGCTGGGCTGATGGTGACTTGCACGGGCTCTACCGGAAAGGGATAAATAGCTTTGCCCAGCGCGGTGAGGATTTCTTCAGATTTTGATGCCGACGCGGTGTCGATCACAAGCCAGTGATTCACCGGATCGATCCAGACGCGGGTATCTCGCGCAAGGCTAAAGGCGCGTGGCAACAGAGTTTGCGTGACTTCTTCTTTGAGATCGCGCAACTGTTTGCGACCGGGCTTGAAGCCTTGTTGATCTTCGAGTTCTTGCGCGCGGACTTTTGCAAACTGATTAATGACAGTCGTAGGGAGCAGTTTTTTTTCGGTGCGGTACGAGCACAAGATTTGACGGTCGACTCCGTACGCAAAGCGAACGTCTTCTTCGCGCGGGGGCACCCAGCCGATTGAAAGAGGGGCTGCAGCACCCGCCGATACAAACTGTTCTTTAGCTAAAAGTGCGTCGAGTTGGGGCGCTGTCAAGTTGAACGAGGGTGACAGGCGAAATAACTTAAGATTTTTAAACCACATGACGCATCCGCAAAAAAGAAATCGATTCTAGCCGATGCGTTGTACGAAACGGACTCCTTACCAGGTCAAGTTTGTCCGGTCAGTCCTTCAAAGGCGGTGTGAATCACGAGATCAACAATATCCTGATCTGAGAACGCGCCACCCATCTTTAAAAAATCAGCAACCGGATCACACGAACGCGCATAGATTGTGTACAAAATGACTTCGCCGGGTAAAGAGGCAGATAGCGTGCGCGTGGCTTGTGCTTGCTCAATCCAGTCGCCGAGTTGCTCGGTCAGGGTGCCGAGTCGTTCAATATAAGGTGGGTGGCCAAGCAACGCTTGCTGGATACTTGATCGGGTAGACGGGAGCAGGGGCATTGTGCCCTTTAAGTGTTCAGTCACTGCCCAGCGCATCACCGCCTTGAGTTTGTCAATCGGCGCCTGAGGCTCGGGCAGCCCCTGGGCAAGAGCGATGGCGTGTTCAAGCAGCCGAGTCATTGAAGCGGCGGCAAGCTGCTCTTTTGACTGAAAGTGCTTGTAGAGGCTGGCCTTCGCAATCCCGACATCGGCCGCAACCTCGTCCATCGTCATGAGATCAAAGCCTTTTTGGGCGAGCAGGCGATTTACTGCGTCAAGAATCGCATTCTCACGAAATTGCAATTGCTGTTGTTTGAACGACAGCTTAACGGGAGCGGTTTCAATCATTTAATTTTTTCGGTAGGTGCAGAATTATGTCCAATAAGTATATTTTATTACTAATCAGTATTTTTTGTATACGTTATGGTATAAATATCCGGTAGACTTTTACCATTTACTTAAATAAGCTTAATTATGACCGCAAATGCACTCTTTGAGGATTTTTCCTCAACGTCCGAACTCGAACGCTTACCTGAGTACTTGCATGCGCAAGTGGGTGAGGCGTGGGCGCTTTGCGGGAAAGGTATTTTCAGCTGGAGCGTCTTTAAGTTTTATACGATCCGCTTGCTGACGGCTTCCGGTGACTTTGATCCAGAGCAGCCTTACATTCTGGACCTCACTTATTTACGCAAGTTGTCCGCGCAGCAAATTGTGACGATCTCGGTGCAAGAAATTGAGCGTCTAGTGACGCCTGCCGCTGAGCAAACTGCGCACTGGCGTCAGGCGCTTGAGGCGATCGTACCCGACGTCAGTCTTGGAGATCGGCTGTTGGGATGGTTCAGGCCGGGCGAGGGGGTCGAGTTTTTTTCTGCCATTGCCGCACTTGGTGCGATCCCTGATGCAGAGTTTGCGCGTGCCTTCGCGGCCATCTGGCTCGATCCTCGCACGCAGCGTCCTGCGTTGCGCCAGGCGTTGCTCGGCAAAGATCGTTCAGCAATATGACCCAACACCTTCAGGGATCTTCGGTGAGTATGCCTGTTGCGCCCGCGTGGGCTAGCGCAGGCTCTGTGCCTCCTTCAGGCAGTCGCATCGCCGTGGTGGGCGCAGGGATTGCGGGCCTTTCGACCGCGTGGTTACTGGCAGACAAGTATCGCGTCACCCTGTTTGAGGCAGGTGATTATTTTGGCGGGCACTCGAATACCGTCGACGTTACCCTAGAGGGGCTCACGCACCCCGTTGATACCGGGTTTCTGGTTCACAACGATTTGACCTACCCAAATTTAGTGCCGCTCCTGGCGCATTTAGGTGTGCCCGTTCACGCCAGTGACATGTCTTTTGGTGTTTCGATTCATCAACCCGACATCGAGTGGGCTGGTACGAACCTTTGGTCAGTCTTTGCCCAGCCAACGAACTTGTTTCGTCCGAAGTTTCTGGGGATGTTGCGCGATATCTTACGTTTTAATCGCGAGGCTGAGCGCTACTTGCTAGAAGCGCAACGCACCCCCATGACGCTCGCCAGCCTGCTCAAACGCGAAAAATTTGGTCAGGCGATGCAAGACTGGTATTTGTTGCCCATGGCGGCTGCGATCTGGTCTGCACCCGTGAGCGCGGTGCTTGAGTTTTCGGCCGCAACCTTTATTGCTTTTTGTTTGAATCACCGGTTATTGCAGATCGATGACCGGCCGCAGTGGAAAACCATCCTAGGCGGGTCGCGCGTATACGTGCAGGCGATGCTCAAACGCCTCACCGACACGCGTCTGGCTTGCCCTGTGCAACAGGTGCAGCGCAGCGACCAAGGGGTCACGATCACCTCGCGAGCCGGGGTCGAGAACTTTGACGCGGTTGTCATGGCCTGTCATGCGCCAACGACGCTCGCGTTGCTCGATGCGACCTCCGACGAGCGTCGTGTGTTAGCGGGCTTTCGCTACCAACCGAATGAAGCGATTTTGCATACTGATGTCGCTTTATTGCCGCGGCGAAAAAAAGTATGGTCAGCCTGGAACTACATGGCCGTAGGCGGGCAGGGGGCTGAGCGACCCGTTGCTGTGAGTTATTTAATCAATCAACTACAGCCCTTGCCGTTTCAAACCCCCGTTGTTGTGACGCTTAACCCGCACCAAGCGCCAGAGGCTTCCAAAGTGCTTGCGCGCTTCTCGTATGAGCATCCGGTTTTGGACCAAACCGCAAGCATGGCTCAGCTAGAGTTGCCCAAGTTGCAAGGTCAGCAAAGAACGTGGTTTTGTGGTGCCTGGAGCGGTTTTGGCTTTCACGAGGATGGCTTGAAGTCGGCTCTGCGTGTGGCGCGTGATTTTGGGGTGACTCCACCCTGGCAGGCCGTCTATGACTGAAGGCGTGCTTTTGCTGTGTCGTGGCCGTGTCATGCATGTGCGTTTGCGACCATTTTTACACCGCTTTGTCTACCGGGTATTTTGCTTGCGCTTACGTGTAGATCGTCCTAAAGAGTTAGCACGCCAAACGAGTTGGTTGTTTGGCGTTGAGTGTGCTCGGCCCGTTAGTTTTCGCAGTGTCGATCATGGTGCGCGTGATGGCTCTGACCTGCTGCAATGGTTGTCACGTACCCTCGATGCCAGTGATGTGCGCTTTGAAGTGGGGGCGGTCTGGTTGCAATGTTTTCCCAGAGTCTTTGGCTATGTCTTTAATCCTGTCAGTTTTTGGCTGGTTCATGATCGCGACGGGGTGCTGCGCGCTGTCCTGGCCGAAGTAAACAACACCTTTGGGCAGCGCCATCAATATGTATTAACGGCGCCAAACCTGGAACCCATCCAAGCAACCAGCGGGCTTGCTTGTCAAAAGGTGTTTCACGTATCGCCCTTTTGCGACGTCCAGGGGCGCTATCAGTTTGAACTTGATGAGCGCGCGGGCCAACCGCGACTGGCGATTGATTATTTTGATGACGAACAGAATCCTCAGCCTCTGTTGCGTACAGCGATTGTGGTGCAACCGCAGCCCTTGCGCACCCGTGCACTGCTCGCCGCGTGTCTGACGATGCCCATGATGACTCTCGGGGTGATGCTACGTATTCATGTGCAAGCATTTAAACTCTGGCGGCGCGGAGCAAAGTACCGGCCTGTACCGGCCTTGCCAACGGATGAAGTCACCCACAATTTTACGGTTCGAAAATGAATTTGAACGAACAACAACTCTCGTTTGCTTCGACGCGTTTGCGTTGGTCTGGTCGCTTGTTCATCAAACTTTTGAAGCGCCTGACGCACGGCTCGCTCAAGCTTGTCGATCCGCAGGGTTCAAGCCTGCATTTCGGACAGACTTCCACAAGTTTGCATGCAGAACTGCATATTCATGACTGGCGCGCAGCGGGTTTGATATTGCGACAGGGGGACGTTGGCTTTGCCGAAAGTTTGCGGCGTGGCTGGGTAGATTCGCCGAACCTATTGGCGTTGTTTACGCTGGCGATGCGCAACGAGCAAGTGTCTGAAGCGGTCGACGGGCACTGGTGGGCCTTGGTGCTTAAAAAGCTGTCGCACTGGGTGTTAAAGGACAATAGCCGCCGCGGTAGCCGACGAAATATCCTCAGCCACTACGATGTCGGTAATTCGTTTTATCGACTCTGGCTCGATCCTTCCATGACGTATTCGTCGGCCTGGTTTGAAGGGGATTTGACGCGTACGCTGCAGGCCGCGCAAGACGCTAAATACGACCGCATCTTGAATCAACTGCAGGCGACACCCGGGCAAACCGTGCTTGAAGTTGGCTGTGGGTGGGGCGGCTTCGCCGAGCGCGCAGCGCGTCGAGGTTTAAACGTTGTTGGCATTACGCTGTCAGATGCTCAGCTTGAATGGGGCAAGCAACGCATGATCGCTGCAGGCTTGCAGCAACAAGTTGATTTGCGCCTGCAAGATTACCGTGATGTACCTGAACGCTACGATCACATTGTGTCGATTGAAATGTTCGAGGCTGTCGGGTTGCTGCATTGGCCCAGTTACTTCCAAATGCTTGCGCGTTGCCTGAAGTCTGGGGGGCGCGCTGTTGTGCAAACGATTGATATCGTCGATCAGCGCTTTGATGCGTACCGACGAGGCACCGATTTTATTCAACAGTTTATTTTTCCGGGTGGCATGTTGCCCAGCCCGACACGCTTTAAAAAGGACTGTGAAGCCGCTGGATTGCATGTTCACGAAACGCTGTCGTTCGGTCTAGATTATGCCGAAACACTGAAGCGTTGGGCCCAGCAGTTTGAGCAGTCGATCTCAGCGATTCGCGAGCAGGGTTACGACGATGCGTTTATCCGTATCTGGAGAATGTATCTTGCTTACTGTGAGGCAGGTTTCAGAGAACAACGAACGGATGTCAAACAATGGACGCTATGCGCAAACTGATCTTTGGCTGCTTGATCTTTATTGGACTGCAAGGCGCTGTGCTGGCGAATGGTGCACCACCGGATTTGCCGGATGCTCAAGTGGTCGGGCAGGGGCAGTTCAGTCGTTTTGGCTTCTCAGTGTATGAAGCCCGGCTTTGGGCGCCTTCAGGACGCTACGCGCCGGAGCGCCCCTTTGCCTTGTCACTCACGTATTCTCGATCAATCGCAGGTGACCGCTTGGTGCAAGCCTCTGTCGATGAAATGCAAAAGCTGCAGGTACCTTCGGCTGACAGGCAAGATTGGCGTGCAGACCTAGGGCGCGTCTTGCCTGATGTTGTCCCGGGCGACTCAATCACCGCGGTGTATCAGCCTGGACAAGGCGCGGTCTTTTTTCATCGTGACAGACCGACCGGGCGAATCAATGACGAGCTAGCCAGGCACTTCTTCGGAATTTGGCTTGATCCACGCACAAGTGAACCGACTTTGCGTCAAGCCTTGTTAGGCACCCAATAGTGAATAAGCGTCATCTGCTTGCCTATGCGATGCTCAGTTTGCCGCTGGCCATGTCGATGATGCCGATTTATATGATCTCGCCCAAGTTTTACGGCGATGTCTTGGGACTTGAATTAGCTGCGTTAGGAGCTGTTTTGTTTTTAACGCGCCTGCTTGATACTGCACAAGATCCTCTGATCGGTCGCTTGGTCGACGCCACGCAACGCAGAGCACGTGGGTGGTCGAGTTTGATGCTGGGGGCGACGTGTCTATTGGCGACAGGTTTTGTGTTGTTGTTTACGCCTCCGGCATGGTCGCAAACAGGGTTGCTTTTTTGGCTGGCTGGGTCGCTTGTGTTGGTGTACGGCGCGCATAGCGTCTTGAGTGTTTGTTACCTGACTTGGGGGGCGCGGCTGACCGATGACGTGACCGGGCGTGCGCAAGTGACCGCCTGGCGTGAAGCCTTTGGTCTGGTGGGTGTGGTCGTAGCGTCGGTCTTGCCTGCGGTATGGGTCGAACAGCAGGGCGCGCGCGTGGGTTATCAGTGGTTTGCGTGGTTGTTTGCTGCCTTGTTGTTCGTCTCGCTTGGTTGCACATTGCGTTGGTCTCCGACGCCCAAGTTGCTCAGCCACCAAGGCCGACAAAATTTGCGTGAAGCGCTTGCTCCAACCGCGGTGCGACGCATACTGTGGTTTTATTTATTTAACGCCATTTCGGTCGCGGTGCCTGCCACGCTCGTCTTGTTTTTTATTGACGATGTCGTACAGTCACCGAGCTATGCAGGGCTTTTTTTAGGGCTTTATTTTTGTGCTGGGATGCTTGCCTTGCCTGTCTGGGTGATCCTTGCTGCGCGTTTCGGTAAATCGCGGGCCTGGTTGGCGGGCAGTGGCTTGGCGGCGGTGTCTTTACTGTGTACCTGTTGGGTGGGTTCAGGCGACATATTTTTTTACGCGGCGATCTGCGTGATGGCGGGTGCAGGTCTTGGTGCGGACGTGGCGTTACCCCCCGCGATGCTGGCAGACGCGATTCCTTCCACGCACCGCCAAAGTACTGGTCTGTATTTCGGGATCTGGGTGCTGCTTGGAAAACTCGCTTTAGCGCTCGCCGCTGGGCTCGCCTTGCCAGCTTTGCAAGCCTTTAACTATCGGCCAGGAAATCCAGAATCGACTCTGGCCTTGACTCTGCTTTATGCCCTGTTGCCCTTGCTTTTTAAGGGCCTGGCACTCGTGGTGTTGTTCTCGCAGTCTCCGTGTTTTTCTTTGGCGCGAGTTTGGTCTCGCAAGGAATCGTCATGAAAATAAAAGCCTTACTTGCTTCAGCGACCGCAGCGTTCTTGACTGCCTGTGGCAGTGTCGATGTTGCCCATTACGCAGCCGAAAAGCCCACGCTTGAACTATCGAGTTTTTTTACCGGTACGATTGACGCATGGGGTATCTTTCAAAAGCGTAGTGGCGAGGTGGCGCGTCGCTTCAACGTTGAAATTCAGGCTAGCTGGGCCAACCCCAATGAAGGTACTCTGGATGAACGTTTCACCTACTCGGATGGTGAAAAGCAAAGGCGTGTCTGGACGCTGAAACGCCAGCCTGACGGCAGCTGGCAAGGCACGGCCGATGACGTTGTTGGATTTGCTACAGGTCGTGTTGCCGGAAACGCACTGCGCTGGACCTATGTCATGAGGTTGCCAGTAGACGGCAAAGAATATTTGGTCGATTTTGATGACTGGATGTGGCAAATGGACGACGCTTCAATGATGAACCGTTCGACGATGTCAAAGTTTGGTGTTGACCTCGGCGAAGTGACTCTGTTTTTTCGAAAGCGTGGTGCACCTAACCCTTCCTGACAAAAATAAAAACGGATAGGTCACTGATCTTTTGGTTCAGGATGCAACTCTTTCTTTATTAGCCCTTTAATTCTTCGTTGACGATGAAACCACTAAATGCACCGATCACCTCTTGGGTGGGTAAACGGATCTGGCTTGTCGGAGCGTCAAGCGGTATTGGCGCGGCGTTAGCGCAGGCGCTCTTGGCGGCTGGGGCCAGCGTGGCCTTGTCGGCACGCCGGGCCGAGCAACTGGCGAACGTCGCGGCGCCTTATGCAAACGCTTGTGTGGTCCCGTTTGATGTCACAGATACGCAAGCTTGGCCCGTTGCTTTAGCAACTGTCCAAGAGCGTCTGGGTCAAATAGACTTGGTGATCCTGGGCGCTGCTCGCTATGATCCAACACACAGTTGGCAAATTGATATTGAGCAGGCTCAGAAAAGTTTTGATCTCAACGTTGTGAGCGTCTATCGAGGGTTATCGGTCGTAGTGCCTCAATTATTGGCCCAAGGACACGGTGGGGTGTCTTTAATCGGCAGCATCTCTGGTTATACGGGTTTGCCTCGCGCGTTGATTTACGGTGCGACCAAGGCTGCGTTACAAAATTTGTGCGAAACGCTGTATTTTGAATTGGCACCCAAGGGTCTTGGGGTGTATCTGATTAACCCGGGTTTTGTGCAAACACCCATGACGTCAGCCAATGATTTTGAAATGCCTGGTTTGATGACGCCTGAGGCGGCCGCACGTGCAATCATGCTTGGGTTCGAGCGTGGTCAATTTGAAATTCGTTTTCCGAAGGCTTTTTCACTTGCGCTGCGTTTGATCAGTATGCTGCCAGATCGCTTGCGGTTCTTTCTCTTACACAAGACGACAAAAATGTGATGACAGATTTTCACGCGCGCTTTGACGAGTTGGCAGAATGGTTTGAAACGCTGACGCCCGCCACGCTAGAGCGCATCGACAAAATATATGACCAGACAGCCACGTTTAGAGATCCCTTTAACCAAGTGGCGGGTGTTGCATCAATTCGGCAGATTTATCAGCACATGTTTGAGCAGTTAAGTGCGCCGAGATTTGTCATCACCACCAAAGTTGTCGAGGCGGCTGGCGCGTTTATGACATGGCAGTTTCTCTTTGCCTTGCGTGGCAAAGCTTATGTTATTGAAGGTGGCACGTATTTCAGTCTGAATCAGCAAGGTCTGATCGTTTTGCACCGAGACTATTGGGATGCTGCGCAAGAGCTCTACGAAAAGATCCCTGTCTTAGGCGCAGTCTTGCGTCTGTTACGACGAAAGCTCTCGACTTCGATCGCTTAGTCGTCGCGGTCAGCGATGAGTGGTTCAAAACGAACCTCTACCCGTGTTCCACCTTTAGCCAAGGTGGTTTGAAGCGGATCCAAAAGGTGGATGCTCGCACCATGTTGGGTTGCGATTTCGCGCACAATGGCCAGACCCAAGCCGCTTCCATCTGTTTTTGTACCTAACACTCGATAAAACCGGTCAAATACACGTTCGCGATCAACCTCTGGAATGCCTTGTCCAGTATCTTCGACTGCAATAATGATTTGGTCATCCCGTCGAGCGACGCTGACCGTAACTTGACCCTTTGCGGGCGTGTAACGCAGTGCGTTATCGATCAAGTTGTTCAGGAGCTCGGCCAACAACAGTGGCTGACCTTTGATGAACAGCGGGCCGTCAGGGGCCTCAAATCCCAAGTCGATGTGAGCAGAGATTGCACGATCAACCCAGTGCTGTGTTTGCTCTTGCGTTAAGGCGATGACGTCAACCGAAGTAAATTGAACATTATTAGGATTTTCAGCACGCGCCATGAGCAGCAACTGGTCTACTAAGCGTGTGGCTCGCACTGTGCCCGCGACAATTTGATTGAGGCTCGAGAGCATTTCACCAGGTGGCGCCCCGCGCATGCCCAGTTCTGCCTGCGTGCGCAGGCCCGCGAGAGGTGTTTTTAGTTGATGGGCGGCATCGGCAACAAAACGCTGTTGCGCCAAGATATTGCTGGCTAGACGCGCCAGCAGTTCATTCATCGCAGCGACCAGTGGTTCGATTTCAACGGGTACATTGCGCCCGTCGATGGATGACAAATCATCGGGTTTTCTGGCCCGTAAACGCTTTTGCAAGGCATTGATAGGGGCGATGCCGCGCGAGAGCCCAAACCAGATTAACAGTGCAGCAATTGGCAGCACTGAAAATTGCGGAATAATCACCCCCTTGATGATGTCGTTAGCAAGAGCAACGCGCCGTTCAGCCGATTCTGCCGCAACAACGAGTACGGGGCCGGTCTGTCGTAAACCGACGGTGTGCCAGGTGTACGCGAAGCGCACGTCAAAGCCGCGCACCATTTGATTTTTGTAATAGACGGTGTCTACCTGCTGGCCTGCGGCTCGCTCGGGCGAGGGAAGCTCGGCGTCGCCGCCCAGAAGCTCTCCTGAGGGGGCAACGACTTTCCAAAAGACACCGTCGTTTTCGCGGGTGCGCAAAGCCAGCCTAGCGGGGGCCGAGAGTTTAAAGATGGCGCGTTCATTTTCAACTTCCACCTGCTGGGTTAAGACTTCCAGGGCGTTTGAAAGATTCAGGTCGTAGGGGACGTTTGCTAAGTCTTGCGCCGCGACATAGGTGATCGCAATACTCATTGGCCAGAGCAAAAAAAGCGGCGCAAGCATCCAGTCCAGCACCTCGCCCAACAACGAACGCCGAGCCGCGCGTTCGCTTAAATTCGCGTCGAGGTCCACCACGCGATCAAACGCTTCATGCTGCAGTGATGCATCAGAAATAGGCGTTGAGGATGTTGAAGGGGATGCTGACAAGCCCAGGGTCGCTTAAGTGTTTGCGTTGGGCGAGGGATGTTCACGTTCGAGGCAATAGCCCAAGCCGCGCACGGTCGCTATCTTTACACCGCTATCCTCGAGTTTTTTTCGTAAGCGGTGAATGTACACCTCGATCGCGTTTGAGCTGACCTCATCGCCCCATTCGCACAGGTGATCAACGATTTGAGTTTTGCTGACCATCCGACCGCTGCGTGTTAACAATATTTCTAGCAAGCTCACCTCGCGCGCGGACAGATCGAGAGTTTGGCTGCCTACCATTGCTACGCGACCAGTCTGATCAAATTCGAGTTTGCCGTGGCGCAAGATTGTTGAGCCACCTCCCGCGCCCCGACGCGCCAGGGCGCGCACACGTGCCTCAAGTTCTGAAAGAGAGAAGGGCTTGGCCATGTAGTCATCTGCACCAAGATCAAGCCCTTTGACGCGTTGTTCAATGCTGTCGGCCGCAGTCAAAATAAGCACGGGCAGGCGCGACTGACGTGCCCGCAGTTTGCTTAAGACCTCAAGCCCGCTCATGCGCGGTAAGCCGATATCAAGGATCAGAAGATCAAATTCTGTGGCAAGCAGAGCTGCATCGGCTGCGACGCCATCGCTCACTGCGTCAACTGCGTAGCCACTTTGGCGCAGCGAGCGCGTCAGGCCATCAGTCAAAATGCTATCGTCTTCTGCGATGAGAATACGCATGGTTTAAATGAGCCAGGGGATACAAAAGAGAGCCTATTCTGGCATAGCATCTTGCATCTGCCTACAATGCAATTGGCGGGTAGGTGTAAACCCTAGGCTGCGGCGGTGTTGTATTTAAACCCTTGTAATACTGTTTATTTGTACAGTACAATCATTTCATTGATTTTTACCTTAAGGATTTGTCATGGACGAAAAAGCCCTGAAAGCCGGCACCCCCGAAAAAGCAAAGGCGCTGGTTGCAGCACTTGCTCAAATCGAAAAGCAATTCGGCAAAGGATCCGTGATGCGCTACGGCGATAACGAGGTCGAACACGACATTCAGGTCGTTTCGACCGGGTCGCTTGGCTTAGATATTGCGCTGGGTGTCGGGGGCTTACCTCGTGGGCGAGTCATTGAAATTTATGGTCCTGAGTCATCGGGCAAAACGACACTGACCTTGCAGGTGATCGCTGAAATGCAGAAGGTGGGTGGCACCTGCGCGTTTATCGATGCTGAACACGCCCTTGACGTGCAATACGCCTCAAAATTAGGTGTTAATTTGACCGATCTGCTGATTTCTCAGCCGGATACGGGCGAGCAGGCTCTCGAAATTACCGACGCGCTGGTGCGTTCAGGTTCAGTGGATTTAATTGTGATCGACTCGGTCGCTGCGCTCACACCTAAGGCTGAAATCGAAGGCGAAATGGGTGATTCTTTGCCTGGCCTGCAGGCACGTTTAATGAGCCAGGCATTGCGCAAACTTACTGCCAGCATCAAGCGCACGAATTGCATGGTGATCTTTATTAATCAGATTCGCATGAAAATCGGCGTGATGTTCGGCAACCCCGAAACAACCACGGGTGGTAATGCGCTTAAGTTTTACGCCTCGGTGCGTCTGGATATTCGTCGAATTGGCGGTATTAAGAAGGGCGACGAAGTCGTGGGTAACGAAACACGCGTAAAAGTCGTAAAAAACAAAATCGCTCCCCCGTTTAAACAAGCTGAATTTGACATCATGTACGGGGCAGGTATTTCCCGCGAAGGCGAAATCATTGATTTAGGCGTTGTTGCCGGCATCGTTGATAAGGCAGGTGCATGGTTTAGTTACAACGGTGATCGTATTGGTCAGGGCAAAGATAATGTGCGCGAGTATCTGCGCGAACATCCTGCAATGGCCGTTGAAATTGAAAACCGTGTGCGTGAAAAGCTTGGCGTAGTCGCCCGGACACCGTCTGTGGCCGATGCAGCTGCAAGTGCTGCGTCTGCACCCAAAGCGGCTTCGGGCAAAGCGTCAAAAGCCATCGCAGCAGAACCCGACGCAGACGATGACCTTTGATTCTTGACTTCACGACATGTGTGATGAATTCGAGTCGGTGCGACCAGCGGCCGACGAAGTTAAACCGCGGTCCGGCCTGTCCCTCAGGGCTCGGGCCGTTGGTTTATTGTCGCGGCGCGAGCATAGCCGTGTCGAATTGAGTCGCAAGCTTGCCGTCCACGCCCAGAGCCCTGACGAACTCAACGCGCTGCTCGATGCCCTCGCCAAAGAGGGTTGGCAGTCTGACGAGCGCTTCGTGCAGGGGCTTGTGCACCGTAAAGCGGATCAGCAAGGTCTAGCCAAAATTTCGCAAGAACTCACTCAACAAGGTATCGGGGCTGAGCAGATCGCCCAGGTCCGCCTTGAGCTTAAAGATTCTGAGCTCGAGCGCGCGCAGGGTGTTTGGCAACGAAAATTCAGCCGCAGCAGTTCTCCACTAAGCCCGTCTGAATATGCTCGGCAGGGGCGATTTTTAGCTTCACGCGGTTTTTCACACGATGTAATTCATCGGGTCCTCAAAAATCCGCCCGAATTCGACTGCTAACTCAGGCTCAAGCACCGAGCGGGTACTGAGCAGGCGCCGAGCAAGCACCAAGCAAGCACTGAGCAGGCGCCGAGCAAGCACCAAGCAGCCACTTTGTTTGCCCAAGCTGCGCACTTCGCAGAACCTCTAGGTGATCTAACTTTGTTGCGCTATACTTTTACGCTTTGTTGCACCGTGTCATTTGACAACCCCATTCTGCATGCCTTTGCCGTTGCCCGCCTACCCTCGCAAGCCAATGCATAACCGCTCAATACAGGTTCACTCCTTTGAGCGTGAAGACGGTCTTTGGGATGTTGAGGCTGAACTGATTGACTCGAAGGGTTTTAGCTATACCAAGCGTGATGGCACCGAGCAAAAAGTGGGGCAGGCTTTTCATCACATGCACCTGCGAATCACCATTGATAGCAGTTTCACCATTAAGGATGCGATGGCAGCGTACGATGCCTCGCCGTTTGGCGAGACTTGCACCTCAATTGCTGGCGAATACCGTGATTTGATTGGCATGAACCTGCTTAAAAGCTTTAGGCAGCAGGTTAAAGAGCGCTTTAGCCGCACTGCTGGCTGTACACACATGACAGAATTAGCGGCAGTGTTGCCCACGGCAGCTGTGCAAACGATGTCTGGGCAACGCCGAAATGCCGCCGACCCTACTAAACGGCCTTATCAGTTGGGTGGCTGTACGGCGTGGCGTCTTGACGGTCCGATCACGAAAGAGCACTATCCGCAATGGTACGTGGCGCCTGAAGTATCAGATAAATAGTCGGTTCAAGCCTCGAAAGGCGCTTGAGCTACCGTCGTTTTTTGTATGGTTTATTTTTTTTAACGTTCAGGATTCCTATGAAAATCCACGAGTATCAGGGCAAAGAGTTGCTGCGTCAGTTTGGTGTAGTCGTGCCACGTGGCATTCCAGTGTTTAGTGTTGATGAAGCAGTTGCTGCTGCCGAAAAGCTCGGAGGCCCAGTTTGGGTCGTGAAAGCCCAGATTCACGCGGGTGGGCGCGGTAAAGGCGGCGGTGTCAAACTGGCACGCTCAATCGACGAGGTTCGCAAGATTTCTGGTGAAATTCTTGGAATGCAGTTGGTGACACATCAAACTGGGCCACAAGGCCAAAAAGTGCGCCGTCTGTTGATTGAAGAGGGCGCTGACATTAAAAAAGAGTACTACGTTGGCATCGTTACTGACCGTGGTACGCAACGCGTGTGCGTGATGGCTTCTAGCGAAGGCGGGATGGACGTCGAAGAAGTCGCCGAGCATCATCCCGAAAAAATTCTTAAGGTGTTCGTTGACCCGGGTAAGGGTCTGACTGACACCGAAGCACAAACTCTTGCACGCGGCATTGGCGTGCCCGAGGCCTCAGTCAACAAAGCAGCGGCCGAGTTTCAAAAGCTTTACAAAGCGTACTGGGATACCGATGCTTCACTGGCTGAGATCAATCCCTTGATCCTGACCGGTAGCGGCGACATCATTTCGCTGGATGCCAAATTTAATTTTGATCCGAATGCCTTGTTTAGACATCCAGAAATCGTAGCTTACCGTGATGAAGCTGAAGAAGATCCAGCAGAAATTGAAGCATCTAAATTTGATTTAGCTTACATCTCACTAGATGGAAATATTGGTTGTTTAGTGAACGGTGCCGGTTTAGCGATGGCAACA
>CAIZGG010000283.1 GCA_903932425.1 uncultured beta proteobacterium
GTGTACGTGCGCGATAGCGGTTTACTACACAGCTTGCTTGGCATTCGTGAAGTCAACGACCTGCTTGGCCACCCGAGCACAGGCGCCTCATGGGAAGGCTTTGTCATTGAACAAATCGCAGCGCACTTACCAACGGGTGCGACGATGTACTTTTACCGTAGTGCTGCCGGCGCTGAGCTCGACGTGGTGGTCGAACTCGGCCTACGCAAACTAGGTTTTGAGATCAAATTTTCGAGCGCACCCAAAGTTACAAAAGGCTTTTGGCTGGCCTGCGAAGATGTTGGCGTCGATGCGGCGTATATCGTCGCACCCGTGCAAACGGGTTGGCCCGTCAAGCCTAAAGTCGAAGTCATCAGCGTGATGGCTATTGCACAAATTCTAGCGCGCCATTTTAGTGTTTAATACACACGCGGTGCTACCCGACATTTTTAGCCCATACCTTCATTATTTTTCGCTCACGACGTAAATCCCACTGAAACATTGCACCGATGGACTCACGCCTACTCGACGTACTACGCAGCGCCCCCAGTCTAGACCTATATGAGCTTAGCCTCACAGTCCATCAGATGCTCTCTGATCCGCAGCGCATTATTGCTGTGCGCACTCAGCTGCACCTTGGGTCGCGGGTGAGGTTCTTTCATCACAAAACTCAGCGACTCACCCCGGGTCTTGTCGTCGAATTTCGGGCAACAGAAGTTGCTATTCAAGACGAAGCCACCCGTCAGCAGTGGTGGCTGCCTTACGCGGCAATTGTTGCTGACCCCACTGCGCACCCTGCCCCGCCCGCTTCGGCGCCAAAACCCGAAAAATCGAGCGTTCATTTCAGAGTCGGCGACACCGTGGGCTTTACCGATAAATATTTTAGAGAGCATATCGGCACCGTCGTACGCGTGAATGAAAAAACCGTTTCAATTGACAGCGATGGCGGACGATGGCGCGTGTCGCCGAAACTATTACGGAAAATCATTGATCTTTGAGGAGGGCGCCTAGCGCCTCATTGCCCCCAGCATGAAAGCCTGATTCGCTTGTGGAGTCATGTCAAGCATTGCTTGCAGGTGTTCAGCAAGCTGCTCAGGAGTCAGTAATGCATGCTTAGCGGCAATGATCAGTGCCTGGTAAAGCTCACGCACCTCGTGTTGATCAATTTCATAGCCATAACCAAGGCCAATCCATTTAAACGCAGCAAACCCTGACGCCAAAGCAAATCCTGGGCGTTTTTCTGCATAATCTCTACAAGCCCTGAACAAAGTTCGCGGGTCAGTCGGACTATCCTGGATCAGTGAGATGGCGCTGTCATAGAGACCCGCATCTTTTGCTGCGGCAAACCATTTACCTTTATCTAGTGGGTCTCGGTCGACAAGGTCGTTTAACACTTCGGCTTGGTCTTTATGCGGATATTTTTTTGTAATCGCTCTAAATGTCGCTAAATTTGTTGTGGCCTGATTGGCAATCAGACCATAGCGCTGATATGCCTCTTCGTGCAAACCAGAGGAGAGCAAAATGTCTTCGCAAATTTCTGCAATCTCATACTCGCTGACGTACGGTCCTTGGTTCGCATGCGCGCATTGAATGGCCTCTGTTTTTTTACCTTGTGCAACAAGCGCCTTAATCAGCCATCTCTGGTCATGCCAGTATTTTCGTAGCGCACGCGTGACGAGCTCTGTTATTTCATCGTAGCGACCAGAAAAATAAAGTGCGGATAAGCAAGCCTCTTGACCGTTATAGATGGCAAAGGCTTTTTCTTCGAGCATCACATAACGGGTGGTGGGTAAAAACCTATCCGCCCAGTGCGATGCCAACTCGCGTGTGGCGCACAAATCACCCCAAAACGTTTTTAAGTGCTCGATATAGGGCATTTGGTCGTCTTCGATCGCTTGCCAAAGTCGATCGAGCCATTTTTCTTTTATGACTGCGTCGCCTGTCCCAGCCGAAATAATTGGGACAAGCGTCTTGATGGCTCTGTTTACAGCTGAACCGAGGGCTCCAGAAGAACTATCGACACCCACTAGTGCTGGTGAAAGTTTTTCTAAAAGCAATACCGCACCCTCGGCAGCGAGCGCTGGCTCTTTGCGAGCGACCTTACGGATCTCGGTCAGCGCTTCTTTAATCCTCTTGATTGGCAGGTCTGATTTCCAACCGAATATACCCCGACGAAAACGCGGCGCAAATTCCCATTTGTATTTGTTCATATGTCACGCTTGGGGATCCAACTTATATAACACTGTATGTGACGCTAACACATCTAATGTTCGCGTGCAGAGTTTATGCTGGCTAGCTGGGTGCCAAGCCGACTTTAGCTAAGTAGTACGTCACACTCAATCACACAGTTGACGTAGCAATCAGGGTTGAAAGTACCTTCAAGGTTTGGGCAGATGCGGTCTGATGGATCTGTTTAAGCACGCGTTTGTAACAGGTACAACGCAGGCTCGCGCAGGCAGACCACTAGTGCGGCGTCTTGGTATCAAATCGTTTCATTCGATCGACAATTAATTATCCTACGCCATACAC
>CAIZGG010000284.1 GCA_903932425.1 uncultured beta proteobacterium
ACACGACTGATCCAGCCAACCACAGGATAGTGAGGACCAGCAAAAATAAACGAACACCTACGGGCTTGACATAATCCATCCAGATGTCACGCACGCCAATCCAAGCGTGCCACGCAAGTGAAAACATGGCGAGTGTGGCGAGCATCTGGCCCACCGGGACGGCAAAAAAGGTGAAGGTGAAGAGGTTCTTCCAGCCAGCATACGTGAACCCCGACATCGTCAGGATGCCCACGAGCAGGACGATGGTGTACACCGCAAGGATGATTGCCGTCACGCGTTGGATGATGAACTCGCCAGTGCCGTAATGGGCACCGACCACCAGACGCTTGGGGCCAATTTTTTCAACAGGGACCATTACCAGACTCCGAACAGTTTAAGACCGAACACAACAGTAAGCGCCAGGCTCACACCTAAAACCGCGCTTGCGCTTTTTGCTGCAGACTCTTTGTCAACGCCCATGTGCAAATCCAACATGAGGTAGCGAATGCCAGCACAGAAATGATGCAGGTAGCCCCAGATCAGACCAAGCAGAATCAGCTTCATGAGCGGATGACCGGTCACTTTAGACATCGACGCGAAGCCCGCCTCTGAGCTAAAGCTCATGGCAAACAGGGCAATCAACAAAGGCAGGCACAAAAATAGTGCGGCGCCACTGATTCGATGAAGGATCGAAACCTTGCCGGCCATAGGCAGGCGATAGTGCATCAAATCAGTCACATTAATATTGCGAAACTGAGGACGCGGCTTTGGGGCTGTGTCAGACATAACGACCTCGAATTAAAAACATTCAATTAGGATAAACACTCTATTCTCGCCGATGTCAGCCATCGGTTCAAATCACTTATTTAGCTCAATCAATTCAAGCTATTACGATAATGATACCGATCGGTCACATAATGACCCATGCGTAATTCTACCGGACGATCGGCGTAGGTGAACGAAATACGATCCACTTTAAGCATAGGGGTATCTTGAGGAATCCCCAACAAGACACTCATTTCACTGTCAGCATTGACCGCGCGCAGTTTTTCTTCAGCGCGAACCATGCTGACCCCGAATTCTGTTTCGAAAAACCCATAAAGCGGGCCAACGTAGCCATTGAGCAAATCTGCAGTCAAACCCTTGAATAAAGCACCAGGAAGATAAATGTCGTCTACGACGGTTGGCACGCCCGCGAAGGACAGCAGGCGACGAATCGCAACGACAGAGTCCCCCACCTTCAGTTCGAGTGCGCGGGCAATTTCGGCACTTGCACGTATGCGTTTGCAATCGAGAATCTGACTTTCAGCGGGCTGGGGCTCGCCTTGGTTAGGGGCCAGACGCAGAAAGCGAAAGCGCACACGGGCCTCATGGTGGGTTGAGACAAATGTCCCTTTACCCTGGCGCCGGATTAAGAGATTTTCAGAGGCGAGCTCATCAACGGCCTTTCGCACAGTCCCTTGACTGACCTGAAAGCGCAACGCTAATTCAGTTTCACTGGGGATGGCTTCGCCCGGCTTCCAGTCGCCGCGGTCAAGCGCCTGCACCAACAAATCCTTAATTTGCTGGTAAAGGGGGCTAAAGGCCGCAGCACCTGTCGCGCTTGCGACAGACAACGGCTTGCGAGCCAAGGCCTCAGACATCGTTAGGGTTCTTCAAAAGCATGGCGCTATTGTGTCATGAGCCGCCACGTAAGTCTACGACTCTTGTGTCTTATATAAGATATATGATTGGTTGACTAGGCATACG
>CAIZGG010000285.1 GCA_903932425.1 uncultured beta proteobacterium
CGCCGCTTTATCGTGGCTAGTTTTTGTCTGGCTGGCACTCGCAGGCTGGACGTATGCCCACCGCTCGCAGCACGGCCGACGCTGGTTTGGTATTTGGCCCCGGCGTGTTCGAACAGGTGTTGAGCCACGACCGCGCCTTTCAGCCCTTGTCAACTTACGAAAATCTTCGAAAAAAAAGAACTCGTTTGGCGTGGACCGGTTATTACGCTGCAGTGAGTTTGACCGTTGTTTGGTTAGTCTGCGGATACCTCAATGAATCCAATCAGTTAGATGAGTTAAGTCAATTCAAATTGGCCAAGGTCTCTAAAGGGGACTCAGCAGAAAAATACGCCAAAACTATTTTGTCGACTAAGCCCCAGATCGGTTGGCTCAACGAGCAGGCCGACAACAGTTGGAACTTTCTCTTGCCATTTTCTAGTGCGTCTGCGGCGTTAGAAGATGAATTAAAAAGTAATTTTGTACAAACTTATCATAGCTATCAAACTGAGATTCTCGATCGTCGGTTCTTCGCAGCACTTGACTCTCATATGAAGGACTCTGGCCTGTTCCACGGTCTGGCCATTGATTACATGATCCATCGAATTTCGTTGACGCTCGCTGCAAGCCAACGCGAGCCGATGCATACTTTGCGTGCAATCGAAGCGCCTAGCGGTAGCGCAAGTAATATATTGGTTCCCGAGTTAAACGAGTTTGATGCTAGTGCGATCGACGACTTATATCTTTATTACTCGGCTTGGGATACGACTGAGAACTTGCGCAGACGGCTGGATGAATTAAAAACGGGCCTTTCAAGTGTCTCGCAACGCTATCTAAGCTTGTCTTGGCTGCTCGACTGGGCGGCAAGCCAACCTGGTGTGAGCAACGTGCACTTAAGTGACTATTGGAATCCAACAGGTAGCCCGTCCGTAACCAAGGTACATGGGGCTTACACCTTGGTTGGATACCAGAAGATTGCTGGGTTCATGGCAAAGGTCAACGCCGTTAAGGCGTTGCGTGAGGTTTATCAGTCAAAAGAGGTTGCCTTTTGGGAAAACTACAACATCCAGCGCGAAGTTGCCTGGAAGAATTTTATGTTGCAGTTTCCAAACGGGCTTGACTTGCTGAAAACAGAGACCGACTGGGTTGATTTATTGACAACGTTCAATAGTCAGTCGAGCCCTTTTGTCCGAATTGAAGAGCGTCTGCTGCAAGAGTTTCCAGAAGACAAGAGGCTTGTGCGCCCAAATTGGATCGCATCGGTCGATGTCTTAAAATCAATCCGCAAGGCCGCTACCAATACCTCTATTATTGGTAGCGTTGCAAGCAAGCTTGATACGGTGCAATCCTCAGCACCGCTCTTACTGTCTGCGCAAAGTGGCCGAGCGGCGGTCACCTCTGCGACGGTGCAAACTGAAAAAAACCTAATGAGTGCCGGTAAGTTATACGGAGTCTTTAATCAGGCCTTAGCCAAGGCCGTGAGCGAAGCCGTATCGGCACCGGGTAAGGCTGCGACCTTAGCCAGTGACTTCAGTGTGCTGGGGCGCGATCCGACAGTCAAGGACTCGAGCTTGCGCGATGCCTTCAATGCCATGAAGCGCCTGCAAGATGCTTTGGGAGTACGCGATCAACCCGCCAATGAGCCTGTATGGGCGTTGTTGCGTGGAGAGCTCGTTACCACGGCTGCCTATGCCTACCTGAATGCAGCGTGCACGATGCAGGCTGAGTGGGAGAGTCAGGTTTTGGCGGCCACACAGTTGGCAACAGATGATGCAGCGTTTTACGACAAGGTGATGGGTTCAGATGGTGTCTTGTGGCCTTATTTAGATAAGACGGCCAAGCCATTTTTGAGTCAAAACGCCACGGGGTATGTTAAAGCCGCTTCTTTTAACTGGGTCTTGCCTTGGGATCCTGATTTTCTAAGGTTTATCAACCGTGCCGCGGCTGAAAAGCGGGCTCGCGATGCGGCCACGAAAAAAGCCGAATTACAGGCTAAGCTCGATGAGACGCGCGCGGCTGCTCGAAGTAAATTCATTGACGCTAGACTGGCGCAAATTGATACGGATGCGGCTAAATTCAATCAGACAGTGTTTAATGTTGGGGTGGCTTCATTCCCACTAAAAGCGAATGCTGACGCTACTATTCAACCATATGGCGCGGGTCTGACACTTAATTGTGCCAAGGCGCCACAGCGCCTGACTCAACTTAATTTTTCAACCTCGCAGGTGTTTAATTGGGGCGCAACCACCTGCGGCGACACTGAGTTAAAAATCTTTGTTGATAACCTGACCTTGGTCGCCCGCTGGAGTGGTGAGTTTGGTGTTGATAGGTTTTTACGCGATTTCAGGGACGGGAAAAAGACCTTTGTCCCGACGGATTTTCCTGATCAGCGCGAGGCGCTCGTCGCCTTGGATATCAAGAAAATTGACGTCGTGTTTAAGATATCTTCCGGTGCAGTAGTGCAGGAGGCTGTCACCAAGTACGAGTCAGAGGCCGCTGAGCGAAGCGCGCTCGCAGCTGAGAAGCTGGCTTTAGAGCAAGCACAGGCGGCACGCACCGAAAAGAGCCTCACCAGCCAGATCAATGGGTTGTCTTCAAAGTCAGAGAAACCCGTGCTACCCTCAAAATCTGTGACTTGTACGCTCTGAGGTCTGTTTATGGCAATCGATTTTGAGGCACTGCTGCTACCCATCTCTAAGGACACCCCCGGCGGTGTAGAGTCGCGTGAAACGCCGCAATATGAGGTGGTTTTTGCCGAGATTGAGCGCTTGACGAGCCCTTCTGCTGATCGTCAGCCAGACTGGATCAAGGTTGAAGCCCAATCCACTGAAGTATTGAAAACGATATCCAAAGATTTCATGGTCGCGTCATGGTTGTCGGCGGCTTGGGTTGAGAAGTCTGGCATTGACGGCCTGTCCGCTGGTCTGGGATTGTTCGCAGGTTTGTTGCAAACCTACTGGGAGACCGGATTTCCGTCCATTAAGAGATTGCGCGGACGGCGCAACGCCATCGTCTGGTGGACGGATCGGGTTACTGCGTGGCTAAGCAATACAACGCCAGCACCGTTGCCCGCTGAGGCACACGACGTGTTGGTTCAGCGTATTCAAGCAATTGATCGCACATTCGCTGAAGTTGATCCAGAGGCTCCTTCGCTTAATGAACTGGTCAATCTGATTAAGCGGCTCGATGTTATTGAGCCTGCTGCTGCGCCTGCCCAACCGGCGGAACAAGACGCTGTGGCGCAGGCACCCTCTGGCGCGCAGGGGCAGCAGGCGACTGCTTCCTCAGGTGTGATTGGAGCAAGTTCGGCCGCGAACACTTCAATTTCAGCTACTGCAGCAACAGGCCCGCAGCTTGGCGACTTAAGCAAGGTCGCAAACGTTGACGATCTGGTGACCGCCTTAGATTCAGTCTTCGCTTACTTGGGGGATGCTAGTCAAAAGCTTGTTGAACTTGATCCCTATAACCCGCTAGCCATCGGCTTGAATCGTTTTGGTGCACGTGGTGCCTTGTTAAGCTTGCCACAAGCGCAGGGGCAGACCACCCTGATCGCACCACCACCGATGGCCGAGATGCAATCGTTTCAAACGGTGTGCGATGCGGGCAACCCTCAGGGGGTCGCAGGATTTTGTGAAGGTCGCATTGCGACCTATCCTTTTTGGCTAGACCTTGATCGACAGTCTGCGATGGCCTATAGCGCAATGGGGCCGGCGGCTGCGACGATGCGGTCTGCTGTGATCGATGAGGTTTTAGCGCTCGTTAAGCGGTTGCCGGGGATTGAAAAGCTCACTTTTTCGGATGGCACCCCTTTTGCGGACGAGGCCACCAAAGCATGGATTGCCACCTGTCAGGCTGAGCGTCTGGGTGGCGGCGCGACGGATAAATTTTCTGAAGCAAAGAAACAGGCCAACGAAAATGTGGGCTCGGGTGATTCTGACGCGGCCATTGCTGGACTGCAAGACTTTCTATCCAACACGCGCTCGGGGCGCGATCAGTTTCGTGCGCGAGTAGCGTTGGCTGAACTTGCGCTCGGTCTGAAAAAAGACTTAGATATGCAGCCTTTGATTGATCCTTTGTTGGATGAGTGCGAGCGCTTGAACCTGATGTACTGGGAGCCGGAGCTGGCCTTGCTGGCCTGGAATTTGAAGTTGCGCGCCGCGCGTGCTGTCGCCAAGCAGGCAGAAGACACTGCAGATCTTGAAAAAATAGCGGCGAGTCAAAACGTTGTGCAGTTGGCGTTGAAAAAGGTCTCTATGCTTGATTTTGGTGAGGCGATGCGCCAGGTGTAGTTGAGCTCGACCCAATAATACAGACTGCCGTTTAAGAACTTGCACTGCTGAAGTTGTCGCATCCTAGGCTAAGCCAAGTCTCGGGTAGACTAGACGTTGCCCTCAAATTTGCTACACGGAGCCGTCAGTCATGAGCACACCCTCTTCTAAACCCCGCGTTGCCGTCATCGGTACCGGTGGAACCATCTCATCAATCTCGTTCGATAGTCTGGATGTACTCGATTATCCCGACGTCGGCCG
>CAIZGG010000286.1 GCA_903932425.1 uncultured beta proteobacterium
GGGATTTTTTATTTTGCTGAACAGCCATGACAACTCCTGTGGATCGGCGAATTGTACGCCAACCATCTTAATAATAACTACTGACTTTTAATCTTAAGCTGCCCCAATACTGCAAACGGCGAGGGACGCTGCACATCTGCGGCAGAATCTGCAGCTTGCGCCTCAGTTTCTGCCCCACCTAAGGGCTTAGGACACGTATCGTGTCTGGGCACATAGGGCACTTCTAAAATCATTTCATCTTCAACTAGATCCAACAAATTAAATGTTGGAGACCCCATTATCTTTTCAGGCGCGTCTAAATCAGTATCTTCAAGATCACCTTGATCGAGATCAGACTCACGCACCACAAGTTCAAACACTGCCTGCCGGTCAACCGGGAATATCAAATCCCCAAGACACCTTTGGCACTCAAGCAACAGCAACGCCTGAACTTTTACAACCAACTGCAATTTACCGACCTTACTGCGCCGCCCCTGCAACGAATATTTTACCAAGCCAGGGTGTTGCGGTGGTTGCTCAAGCGCGACCAACTCTGCAAAAGGCTGTTCTGGCACATCTTCAAGCAAGCGATCTAAGCGGTTGACCGAAAATACCCCTTCTATCAACTGGCCGCGACGCGCAAATTCAAACACGTCAACGACTGGCGGCACGCCTAACCTAAAGCCTGGACTAAGATCTTTTGACATCCTCTTATCCTTGCCGCCTTTTATGCTTTTAAAACAGAACCGCAGTGCGTGATGACTGCACGAACTTTGAGCCGCTACAAAAGCAGCAAAGCAAGAGATAATAGCGTGTTTTCCCGCCCAACGTCAATCGACTGATCAATAACAATTACCCGCGTAAGACCTTATTTAACCCTTGCCCAAAGCCCTAAATAGCCTGTTAACACCTCGTTTAATCATTGCTTTAAGTTCGAAATAGCGTGGTATTACCTCGTTTAATCCTTGCCATAAGCTCTAAATAGCCTCGTGAACCCTCGATTAATCCTTGCTTCAAGTTCAAAATACCGCCAAGAACTCCTCTCGAGGCTAAAAATACCTTTTATTTCGATCTCGCCGGATTTGGACGAAACCCCCTTGCCTGGCGAGTCACCCGAGCAACTTGCCACGCGGCTAGCGATCGCCAAGGCACAATATATTGCTCAAAAACACCCCGCAAACGTCGTGATCGGTGCCGATCAAGTGGCCTCGCTACACGGACAGCCCCTAGGCAAGCCAGGTCATGCCGCGGCGGCACACGCGCAATTGCGGCAGTTATCGGGCCAGACAATCACCTTTTATAGCGCAATGGCTGTGGTGCTGGGGTCTCAGGTACAAAGCACGGTTGTGCCAACTCACTGCGTATTTCGTGATCTTTCTGACGCTGCAATTGCGCGCTACATCGCGATTGATCAACCCTTTGATACCGCAGGTAGCGCCAAAGCTGAGTGCCTGGGTATTGCCCTGATGCAAAGTATGCACAGCAGCGACCCGACGTCGATCATTGGGTTACCACTGATTGAATTGACTAGAATGCTAGCCCAAGTTGGGCTTGACCCACTAGATGAAACACACACATGACCACAACATCTCCTTCTTCAGCTCGCGGCACCTTGCACTTGATTCCGGTCGGCCTAGGCGTTGCCCCGATCGGGCAGTGGCTGCCCGACGCTGCGCAAACGCAAGCCGGCTTGTTGAGCTGCTACGTCGCAGAGAACGCCAAAACAGCCCGGGCTTTTTTAAAACTTCTGACGCTCGCGCGGCCCTTACAAGAGATCACGATTCACGAGCTCAGCCCTCGCGTCGATGAAGCACAATTGCAAACCTGGCTGCAGCCACTGCGTGCAGGTCTCGACATCGGACTTGTCTCTGAAGCAGGTTGCCCTGCAGTCGCCGATCCGGGCGCCCGCGCGGTCACCATCGCTCACAACTGGGGGATCACGGTCAAGCCTTGGGTGGGGCCATCATCGATCTTGCTAGGTTTGATGGCAAGCGGCCTTGATGGACAGCGCTTTGTGTTTCATGGCTATGCGCCGGTTGACGCGACCGATCGCAGCCGCCAATTAAAGGTTTGGGAACAAACTTCAAGCAAACAGAAGCAAACTCAATTACTCATCGAGACCCCCTACCGGAACCAAGCCATGTTTAACAGCTTGCTTGAGCACCTCAAAGGCAATACACGGCTATGCGTAGCACGTTCACTCACCACCGCCGATGAATGGGTACGGACACTTACGATCACGCAATGGAAATCCCAACCTAAACCCGAGCTCGACAAGCATCCAACTTTATTTTTATTTCAAGCCGCGTAACGCAATCATCTGAGCCGGTGAGTGATATTTAAGAACTGAAATTACAGAAATGAGCTATCCAATGACTGAGATTTTTTTACCACGATGCCAACCATTTTTTTGGCCCCTGCAACCCGAGGCGTTCACCGCCTGTTCAAAGAATAGAGCTCTCGAAATACTGCGAGGATGCAAGGCGCTTGTCCTTGCCTTATGTTTACTGGTGCTGGCGGGCTGTGCTTCGCAAAAAAGCGATGGCTCCTACCAATTAGATGAGTCACTCAAAGCGACCGGCAAAAATAGCCGTATCGACATCATAGTGCTGCACTACACGGCCTCGACCAAGCCAAGTGCCTTACTCACACTCACCAATCGCGATGTCAGTGCACACTATGTGGTCTCTGACGACAGCAAACCAGTGGTGTACAAGCTCGTCGACGAAAACCTAAGTGCGTGGCACGCTGGCGAAAGCAGTTGGTATGGCCGCACGTACGTCAACCCTCGTTCAATCGGCATTGAAATCGTGCATCCGGGCTGGTCACGCAATAGCACCGGTGACGTAGGGCCACTTTACCCCGCTGCTCAAATCGATGCGGTCATCGCGCTGACACGGACTGTGGCACAACGTTATGGTGTGGCTCCTGAAAATATCGTCGGCCACAGCGACGTCGCGCCGCTTCGCAAGCAAGACCCAGGGCCTGCGTTTCCCTGGAAAAAACTTGCACAAGCTGGAGTTGGCCGTTGGTTTGACGAAGCAGCCGCTGCCAAATATCAAGCCGAATACGTACGCAACGGCCCGCCCGATGCAGGCTGGTTTCAAAAACAATTAAAGCGCGTCGGCTATAACGCACCCGAGTCTAATTACTTTGACGCCAACACCTTGCACACGATTGCTGCGTTTCAAATGCACTATCGCCCTGAATTGGTCAACAGCAAGCCCGATGCCCAAACCGCAGCCAGACTGCGGGCTTTGCCCACCAATGGCTCAGGGCTTTAAAGCGTACTTTGCTCGGATACGCGTGTTTTGAAGCAGAGTCTGCATCAAGCTTAGGCCACGCGGTACGGGGGCTTGGGAAAATTAGCTCACGGGTCGGACCTAGCGATCTGGCATTAAGGGTTTAAGGAGCGCGGCGTTTTTGAAAACGCAGCAAACGCCAGCCCAATAGCAGCACCGTGACAGCGGCATAAATTGCCACTATTGTGAAATCACTTTTGCCAGCCTTATGCCAGTAATAGTGCAGCAAACCCAACAAGACAATTGGATAAATCAACCGGTGCAGTTGCTGCCAGCGGCGCCCAAGCCTGCGCATCCAGCCATGGGTCGAGGTCACAGCAAGCAACGACATGGTTAAAAAGGCCGCCATGCCCACCATAATAAAAGGCCGCTTCCAAACATCGGACAACATCGGCGCCCACTCAAAGCCCTGATCCCACCACGCCCACGCAAGCGCGTGCAAACTGGCATAGAAAAAAGTAAAAAGGCCACACATTCTGCGCCAACGTAGCAGCGCAGGCTGGTTCAACCACTGACGCAGCGGCGACACCGAAAGAGTCACCAACAAGCAGACCAGAGTCCACGTACCCGAAGAGCGCGACAAAAACTCAACCGGATTGGCGGTCAGGTCATTTTGCAGACCAAGCCATACCCATCTGATCAGCGGATATAAGCCGGCGGCAAACAACAATAATTTTGCACGATCAAGCGTGCGAACCGACAAAGTTTTAAGACGCACGCGTAGTCACTTCAATAGTTTTTACGTAGATCCATACCCGTGTACAGCGAGGCAACTTCGTTGCCATACCCATTGAACATCAGTGTTTTGCGCTTCGGCGAAAACACGCCATCTTCGCCAATACGACGCTCAGTGGCTTGACTCCAACGTGGGTGGGCAACCTCTGGGTTCACATTTGAATAAAAGCCATATTCACTGGGGATGGCTTTCATCCAACTGCTGATAGGTTGCTTCTCGGTCAGACGGATGGTGACGATTGACTTTGCCGATTTGAAACCGTATTTCCAGGGCACGATCAGGCGCACTGGAGCACCGTTTTGGTTAGGTAAGACTTTGCCATACATACCCATCACCAACATCGTCAAAGGGTGCATCGCTTCGTCAAGGCGCAACCCTTCGTTATACGGCCATTGAATTGAGCGCGAACTTAAGCCGGGCATATTTTTAGGCTGGACGTCCGTAATGAACTCGACATACTTGGCGTTGCCAGTTGGTTGCACCTGCTTTAAAAGCTCTGAAAGCGAGTAACCAATCCAGGGGATCACCATTGACCACCCTTCAACGCAACGCATGCGATAGGTACGCTCTTCGAGAGGGGCCAATTTACGAATGTCGTCCAGATCAAAAGTCTTGGGACTCGCCACCTCTCCCTCGATCCTGACTTTCCAGGGACTGGTTTGAAGCGTATGCGCGTTCTTCACCGGGTCACCTTTGTCGGTGCCAAACTCGTAAAAATTGTTATACGACGCAGCGTCTTTTTCAGGGGTTCGCGGCTCCATGGTGAAAAACTGCTTCGAGGTGGTTGCCTCGAGAGTTGCCAAGCTTGCCGCGCCACCGATCGAGGGCCAACTGCCCGCCGCGCCGGTGAACAGCGACGCGCCTGCGGCTTTCATCCAGACACGGCGACTTTGCCAGACATGTTCAGGTGTGATTTCAGAGCTGTGAATATGGGGGGCACGGTAATTGGGCATCTGGCGCTCAAATTTGAAAGTTTGAAGGGCTAAATTCGAAGTAATCGCAAGGGCGAGTCGAACAAGTGTTGATTAAACCAATAAAAGAGCGACAAAGCTAAAAATAATCTGAAGAGATAATCACCAGTTCAGGATAACCAACACAGCCCGTTTTGCCAACGATAACCTTGCGCGGCTGCAAAATTGCGGCGGGCGACCTGGTTATGCCCCTGAGCACAGTCGAAAGGATCAAGGATTCTAAAGTCGTGCTAAACGGTCACAATCGTGCGTTGACTCAGGCTAGGCGCTCAAATAACCAGTGGCGTAAATCGGCAACGCGCTCAACGACCTCTTGGTTGGGGCAAGCACGCAATTCATCGGCCGGATGTGCTCCGCCGTAGGCCACGCCTACCCCATGCACACCGGCGTTGGCGGCCATTTGCAAATCGTGCGAGGTGTCACCAATCATCACAACTTGCTCGGGGTCAACCATCAACTCGTCCATGAGTTCGAGCAGCATCCCCGGGTGAGGTTTGCCAAAGGTTTCA
>CAIZGG010000287.1 GCA_903932425.1 uncultured beta proteobacterium
AACCTCAGTGTCAGCCGCCTCGGCAATGATGTCGATGGAAGCCGCAGTGATTGGCCCTGTGCTTGGCTGGTTTTTAGATCGCTTCGGTTCGCGGGGCGTCATCAGAATTGGTGTGATCGTGTTTGGTATTGGCTTTATGTTGCTAAGCCAAATCGAGACTTTGGCGCAGTTTTATTGCGCCGTGGTTGTGATTGCTATCGGGTCATCGATGGCGGGCTATTTTCCTTTGAACGTGGGCATCATTCAATGGTTTGAAAAAAAGCGCGCGCGCGCCCTGTCATCTGTCGGCCTTGGTCTGGCCTTAGGCGGCATGTTTGTGCCCCTAGTGGCGTTCAGCATACAGAGCAATGGTTGGCGTATCACCTCATTTGCCTGTGGCGTGGCCGTGATTGTGCTGGGGTACCCTTTGGCGTGTATTTTTCGTCGGCGCCCTGAAGATTTTGGGCTCACCGTCGATGGTTTGGGGGCAAGTCGAGGCGCCATTGACCTCAATGCACCCGTGCAAGAAAGCAACGAACCCGAATTCACGGCCCGTCAGGCACTGCGCACCAAATCCTTTTGGTTGCTCTCTGCGGGCCACGGTGTTGCCTTAATTGTGGTCACGGCCGTCAATACCCACGCCATTAACCATATGCGTATTTCATTGGGTTACACAATTTCACAAGCAGCGGTTTACATCACGTTGATGACTGCCTTTCAGGTGGTGGGCGTGCTGCTCGGAGGTTGGCTTGGCGATAAGCTGCGCAAAAATCGAATGGCAGCAACGTGTATGTTGATGCACATGAGCGGTCTGTTGATGTTGACCTACGCCGGTGGCCCTGTGATGCTGATTGGCTTTGCTGTGCTCCACGGCTTAGCTTGGGGGATTCGCGGCCCTTTCATGCAGGCCATTCGGGCTGATTATTTTGGTCGTAAATCTATTGGCATGATTCTTGGCCTGTCCGCCCTCTTGACCGCGGTGGGCCAAATTTCTGGCCCCTTGCTGGCAGGCATCATGGGAGACGCAACAGGTAACTATTTGCTTGGTTTTACCGTCTTGGCCTTGGTCTCCGGTGCGGGTGCGGCCTTGTTCTGGTTTGCAAAACCTCCTCAGATGCCTGTGAAGGGTTCCTAAACGAACAGTTCAACGGTTATGCTTGTTCTCTGACGAGGTAAAAAAAATCACGGTTGAGGCAGAGACAAATGAATAAAAATATCTTGAACAGCGCAACGCAAACATTGCGATGGATCGGTCTAGCGGTGTTCGCTGTGCTGTTTGCAAGTGCAGGGTCGTACGCGACAGCACAAACTTGGCCGAGTAAACCTGTGCATTTGATCGTAGGGTTTGCACCGGGTGGCGGCACAGATATCGTGGCGCGAGCGCTCAGCGTGCCCATGACGGCTGCGTTAGGACAGTCAATCATTGTTGAAAATAAAGCCGGTGCGGCGGGTACGATTGCGGCAGATAACGTTGCAAAGTCGGCGCCCGATGGTTACACCTTGTTGATGGGGCATTCGAATTCGAATGCCATTTCACCATTTGTCTTAAAAAATATCCCGTACAACCCAGCTACCGACTTCACTCCGATCACTTATCTCGGCTACGTGCCTAATGTCTTGGTCGTTAACCCATCGGTGCCAGTAAATTCGGTATCAGAGTTGATCTTGCTTGCAAAGTCAAAGCCCGGTGTCCTGACCTATGGGTCGTCTGGCATCGGCAGCACGCAACATCTGGCCGGTGCACTGTTTTCGCAAATCGCGGGGATCTCGCTGAATCACATCCCGTACAAGGGCAGTGGGCAAGCAATCGTTGATTTACTCGCTGGGCAAATCACGATGAATTTCGATACCTTGCCGCCGGTACTTGAACAGATCCGTACTGGCAAACTCAAAGCGCTTGCGATTTCAACGCCAGCCCGTTTGCCGCAGCTGTCAAACATTCCAACCTTTACTGAAGTCGGGATTAAGGGTTTTGATGTCACAAACTGGTACTCAATCATGGGGCCCAAAGGTATGCCGCCGGCTTTGATTGCGCAAATTGATCAAGCGGTTAAGGCGGCGATGGCCGACCCCAAAACGAAAAAGACCCTTGAAGAGCAGGGCTTGCAAACCGTCGGTGCAGCCACTCCAGAGGCGTTTTCTGCTTTTGTGCAAGATGAACTGCTTAAATACAAACAGCTGATTCAAACTCTTAATATCAAAGCTGACTAGCGATCATGTCAAATGTTTTTCATCGTTCGCCCCGACATAAATTACCTACGGTTGTTCAAGGGCGTGGTATTGAACTCATTGACAGCACAGGCAAGCACTACCTTGACGCCTCGGGTGGCGCTGCGGTGTCATGCTTAGGGCACAGTCATCCTCAAGTTGTACGCGCAATTCAGCAACAACTTGATCAGATTGCGTATGCGCACACCTCATTTTTTACGAACGACCCTGCTGAGCAACTCGCCACTACGCTCGCCCAGGCTGCTCCGGGTGACTTGAATCATGTGTTTTTTGTTTCAAGTGGCTCTGAGGCGATCGAGGCCTCACTAAAATTGGCACGACAGTATTTTGTCGAGCGTGGCGACACTCAGCGCAGGCACTTTATTGCGCGTCGCCAAAGCTATCACGGCAACACGCTTGGCGCTTTATCGATAGGCGGCAACGCTGGTCGGCGCGAACCCTTTCTTCCGCTGCTTGTCGCCGCGTATCATGTTTCGCCTTGTTATGCGTACCGAGAGCAACGCGAGTACGAAGACGACTCGCAGTATGCCCAACGTTTGGCAGACGAGCTTGAAGCGAAGATTATTGAGTTGGGACCCGAGACGGTCGCGGCGTTTGTCGCAGAGACGGTTGTCGGGGCGACGGCAGGGGCCATTGCGCCAGTGGGTGATTATTTAAAACGGATTCGCGCAGTGTGCGACCGCTATGGTGTTTTGTTAATTCTGGATGAAGTGATGTCTGGCATGGGGCGAACAGGTCATCACTTTGCGTGTGATGAAGATCAGGTTGCCCCCGACATCATTGCAATTGCTAAAGGTCTTGGCGCAGGGTATCAGCCTATTGGTGCCATGATCGCCTCGACCCGTATTTATGACACGATTGTAGGTGGTAGTGGTTTTTTTCAACACGGACACACCTACGTCGCGCATGTGGCGGCTTGCGCCGGTGCGCTAGCGGTGCAGCGTGTGATCCAAGAAGAGCATCTGTTGAACAACGTAAAAAAACGTGGTGAGCAACTGCGGCAATTGCTGCGAGAGAAGTTTGCTGATCATCCACACGTGGGCGATGTGCGTGGCAGAGGGTTGTTTGTTGGAGTAGAGTTTGTACAAGACCGGCTAAGCAAAGCCCCGTTTGATCCACACTTAAAAGTATATGCTCAGCTTAAAGCAGCGGGTATGCAAAACGGTCTGTTAACGTATCCCTCTGGCGGCACAATTGACGGCCTACGTGGCGATCATGTCTTGTTGGCGCCACCTTTTATTTGTACCGAAACTGATATTGAGCTGATCGCCGAGAGGTTTGTACGCACAGTACAAAACGTATTGCCACATTCAATCAGCTCGTAACATTCAGCTTGGGTCGCGCTCCCAAGTACCACCAAGTGCCTGGAATAAGGCTGCGGTATCCATCAGCCGGTTTGATTGTGCAGAGATTCGAGCCGCTGTTGTTTGCCGATAGCTCTGCTCGGCTGACAGTAGAGCGAAGGCACTGACCGCTCCGGCACTAAGTTGCTGTTGCGTGAGATCTAAGGCCTGTTTGGCCGCAGCCTCAGCGCGCACGGCTGCCTCAAGCGCTTTTGCATCTTCGTCTAGGGCGTATAACGTATCAGCGATATTTTGAAACGCCACTAACACTGTTGAGCGATATTGAGCGCTTGCTTGTTCGAGCCCAGCCTCTGCCGCGACTTGGCGATATTTCAGTGTGCCAAAATCAAAAATGGTTTGAGAAATATTTCCTGAAAGCCCCCAAAATTGATTACTGCTGGTAAACATTTGACTGAAGGGTACCGCCGCACCACCAAAAATAGCCGACAATGAAATTTGCGGTAATCGGCTAGCAATGGCCACGCCTACCAGTGCACTCGCCGAATGAAGTTGAGCCTCAGCGGCGCGTACATCAGGCCGTTGGTCGACGATTTGAGATGGTAGGCTTAAAGGAAGCGAAGTTGGTAATTTAAGCTGGTCAATTTCAAAATGATCAGCGCCCGCTTCAGAGGGTAACGATCCAGTGAGTACCGCGACTTGATTGCGAGTTTGTTCGAGTTGCTTCCGAATGCTAGGTAGCAGCTGCTCATTTTGCGCTAAGGCAGTTTCTTGAAGTGCAACGTCAATTCTTGAAACATGTCCGATTGCGGCTTGCTGCTGTAAGAGAAGTAATGAACGAGATCG